>CAZEAH010000051.1:0-10578 GCA_964510075.1 uncultured Leptospirales bacterium
GTACCGCCTGCCGGAGAGCTGTCCGCATGCGCCGTCTATGTCCTTCCCCGAGCTCTTCCGCACAGAGACCGGCACGTTCATCACCTCGAGGTCTTTTATAAACCTTTCCATCTCCTCATCCGTGGGGAGCTCCATTCCGTGATCGCCGCGGTTAAGCGGGATGAGATTGAGCTTGATCCAGCCGTGTCTGAACATCCTCTTCATCCGCCGCGCGTCCTCGGGCGATATGTTGTCCCTGCGCATTATGTACTCCAGGGTGAGCCGGTTGCGTGAGACCGGAAATTTCTTTTCGAGCAGGGCCGCCACCTCCGCGATGGGATATTTTTTTTCGACCGGCATATAGCGCGCGCGCTTGACCGGGTCGGTATCGTTGAGCGATATGGCGAGGTTGTACGGCCGTTTCTCATCGATGAAACGCTCGATCTCCGGAAGGATGCCGCAGGTCGAGATGGTGATCTTCCTCACCGAGAGGTGGAAGCCGTAGCTGTAATTCATGATGTCGGCCGCGGTCATAACATTTTCGTAGTTCAGAAAGGGCTCGCCCATCCCCATGAAAACGACGTTGTTGTTGCGGACGCCCGAGAGCCTTCTCGCCAGGCAGAGCTGGTCGAGGATCTCCGCCGGCTCCAGGTTGCGCCTGAAGCCGATACGCGCCGTCTGGCAGAACCCGCAGCCCATGGGACAGCCGACCTGTGACGACACGCACACCGTAAGCCTCCCCTCGTCTGTGCCGTCCCTGCGTATGAGGACCGACTCGATAAAGTGCCCGTCCCTGGTTTTAAAGAGGAACTTCTCGGTGCCGTCGAGCGCCGAAACCGCACGGTCCTCGAGCGCGAGCGCCGTTATCTCGAAACGCTCGTCCAGGGCGCGGCGCAGTTCCTTCGAGAAATTACTCATATCGTCGAAGGAATCCACGTTCTTTTCGTACAGCCAGTTGAAGAGCTGTCGGGCCCGATAGGGCTTTTCGCCCATCGACGCAAACAGCTCCTCGACCGCCGTTATGGTGAGGTTTTTTATAAACGCTTTGTTCATTCCGGCATTATTTTAAGGCGGCTCTTTGAAGGTTTTTTTCATACTACACGGGCAGGAGGCTTTACAATCACTTTTTCGACCGGCCTGGAATTATTTCCGCCAAGCCGGTAAAACCCGATACGTCCCTGTGCACAACCACTCCCACACCCTGTTTGTTTAACAACCTGGTCATTCACCGTTTTTTGCCCAACCGATGATTGCATAAAAATAGTAAAATTATAGTTGACATGTGCTACTAATAAGTTTTTCGTGTTATTGACATTCAGGTTGGTGTTGTCGGAAATTCAATTAAGGACATCCGGGCTTTCTCCGCACGATACGCCCGATCCACCGATTCCGCGCACAAAACTGGTCGATCACACTACCACTACCGGAGGCGGCTCATTATGAAGCACATCCTGCGCGCACTCGTCCCTCTTATCTTCGCCGTGGCCCTGCAGGCCCAGCAGGACACTCCCGGCGCCGGCAACGATGAAACAGGGAAGGCCGATGAAAAGGTTTTCGTTTCGAAGGAAATCATCGTAAAGGACAAAAAGGAACAGCCGGGAGTCGTGTCGGTCATCACCGACAAAGAAGTGAAGAATTCGACTAAAACCGATCTTATCAATGTCATAAACCAGAACGTCCCGAGCTTTTACACCGGCAACAACCGGGTGATGGGTTTCGGCGTGTCCTCAAGCGGCGCGGCGGTAATGTCCATTCGCGGCGTGGGCAAATCGGGATGGGGTCCCACCACGGGCGTCCCCTTTCTTATCAACGGCCTCGACACCACCACTTCCATTATGGGCCACCCCATAGCCGATATCTTCACCATGAAGAACATTGACCGCGTCGAGGTGCTGCACGGCCCTCAGCCGGTGCTATACGGCTCGGGGGCGCTGGGCGGCGTGGTGAACGTCATCACGAAACGGCAGGAACACGACGGTTACACCACCGAGCTTTCAGGCTCGTTTGGAAGCTATAACTCAACCGACGATTATGTTATCCATCAGGGCAAGATGGGTATCTTCGACTACGGCGTCTCGTACAATTTCCAGCGTACCGACGGCCACCGCGAGCAGACCGCGCCGAACGGCAAGGAAGTTGACTCCGCATACCTTAACCACAACGGCACGGCTCGTTTCGGTTTTGAGCTCGGGAAGAACTGGTATGCCGGGGTGAACGCGTTCATAATGAAGCAGGAGATACACGATCCAGGCCCCGATGGCGCGCCGACGAACGATCTCGAGTATTTCGACATACTCCGCCGGGGGGCATCGCTCAATGTGCTCAATACCTATAACAAGATCGAGGGGATGATCCATGTCTTTTATAACAACGGCCATCACGAGGCGGAGCAGTATCCCAATGATGTCGATTCCTATGAGCACGACGACACGCTCTACGGCGCGCGCGTGGTCGAGTCGGCAAAGCTCTTCAAGGGCAACAAGATTACGGCAGGTGTGGATGTGCGGAAATGGGGCGGCACGTCGAAAGATCTTGTTAATGACAGGTACTATGTGAAAGACAAATACCTCACCGACGCCTCGGTTTTCGGTCTGGTGGAACAGCGCTTATTCGACGCGTTCACACTTTCCGGCGGCGCGCGCCATACCGACGACTCCAAATTCGGCGGCTTTACCGCCTGGCAGGGTGGCCTTATTGTCAACCCGACCGAATATTTCAAAATTCACAGCAGCGTCGCCAAAGGATTCAGACTTCCAGATATTCGACAGTTGTATCTCGTAAATATGCGGCCTGTTTTTACACCCAATGAAGATCTTAAAGCAGAGACCTATCTATCGTATGATGCCGGAATTGAGCTTACCCCTTTTAAGGATTTAAGCCTGGATGTTACCGGATATCGCGTCGAGGCCAATAATAAAATTAGCTGGTCAGGCTCCATTCCAGCGACCGCGACCTGGATCAACCTTGATGACTATAATTACAACGGCCTCGAGGCCACGGCGAAGTACACCATCATGAGCATGGTGGGTCTTCGCGCCGGGTACTCCTACATCGACAACGAGTATCGCAACGCTAAACTGGCCTATGTACCGAAGCACAAAATTCTCGGAGGAATATCATTCGAGGGTTATGGCCTCTATGCCGGTTTTGATGGAGAATACGTCTACGATGTGTACGCCAATACGACCGGCACCCAGGAATTGTCGAATTATTTCGTACTCAACGCCAAGCTTTCGTACACCTTCATGGAGCGCTACCGGGCCTTCGTGAATTTCAATAACATCACGGACAAGGAATACGAAACATACTGGCAGTATCCCATGCCCGGATTCACCGTTATGGGAGGACTTTCAGTCACGCTGTAGCCTCCCCGGGTAAACCATATCAAATACACGGCATGAGGGGAAAAGAGCGGAGAAGCCGAGGACTGTCCGAGTCTTCCCCGCTTTGTTCGAGTTCCGCAGGCTTCGGAGCCTTTTCCCCTCATGCCGTCACTGTGCCACTGCTTGCACTGCGGATTGAACGTAGAAAATACCATTTAAGGTGGTAGCGATACGTTTGAGGTAGCCGTAAGGAATCGGCGTGCGGAAAGAACCGTTCTCCGTGCCGAGCGAACCGGCTCGGGGAAAACAGAAACCTATACTCTACATTTCCGGGTTACATTCCGGTGTTCCATTGAGGAGTGCCATCTTTATTGTTTCAGTTGAACGTTTTCATATCAGAACAATAACCCCTGAATGCTCCTCATCCCTAAGGCCTTTTTCTTTTCATAGATGCCGGTGATCCTCCCCTTCTCCATCACCGCGACATGGGTCGCAACCTCCTCGACCACAAAGCGCCGGTGCGTGGCGATGAGCATGGTGGTGGGAAGCGAGCGAAGAATCGCCGCCAGCTTTTCGCCGTTTTCGCGGTCGAGCCCTCCGAGCGGCTCGTCGAGGAGCAGAAGCTGTGGACCGCGCGCGAGCACCCCGGCGAGCGCCGCGCGTTTCATCTCACCGGCCGAAAGATCGAGGGGATTTCGGTCCGCATAGCGCGCCAGGTCGAAGCGCTCGAGCCATTCCAGCGCTTTTTTCTTTTTATCTTCCGCGCCCGACGCCGCGTTGCCAAGGCTTAAAATTACATCATTCAACAGATCGGTCATTATAAACTGGTGTTCGACCTGGCTGAAGAGAAAGCCCACCATCGATCGAATCCTGGCCATCGTTTTTGCGCTCCTGACGACGCCCATAACCTCTATGTGTCCCTCGCCGTCCAGAAGCCCGTCGATGTTGAGGAAGAGCGTGGTTTTGCCGCTCCCGTTCCGCCCGGCCAGGCACACCCGCATGCCCGGCTCCAGTTCCAGGTCGACTCCGCGAAGCGCCTTCCGCCCGTCGGGATAGGCATAGACCAGGTTTCTGACCGCCAGTGCCGATCTCATGCCCCCTCCACTACACGATCCACGCAGGGAACCACCGGGGCGGCAGAGCGGCAACAGCGCAGAAAAGCGCGGCCAAGGCTATGAGGGCGTCCGCCGGGCCGAAGGCGGCAGGCCGGTGATACAGCGTAAGGTTATCCGGAAGCCGCGCGTACAGGGCGGCCTGAAGGTTTCTGATGGAACGAAGCTCGCGAAAGACCATGTTCTGCACATAATAGCGGGCAACGATACTCCTGCCGCGCCGGTCCATATCGAGACGGGACCTCAGCGAGTCGATAATACCGCGGTTTGCCGCAAGGAGGGAATGCGCCTGTTTTATTAGAAGGACCAGGAACAGTCGCACGCGCACGGACGGGATGAAGTCGATCAGGCGAAGCAGCCCGTAGCGGCCCATCCACAGGCCCCCCAGGTACACCGCGTTGTACACCAGTACGATCCGCGCGCCCAGAGCGGCGACCGCCGACGACGGAGCATCGCCCCTCAGCGCCGCGGAGAGCACGGCCATACCCATATAAAAGACGGCGAAGAGCGTCACGGGGACGTTGCGTATCAGCAGGCGTTTCGGCCCGGTTTGCGTCCGGAGCGCGATCAGTGAGAAGAGGATACAAATCGAGACTATCATATGGGGAGACGCGGGTGCAACGGCCAGGGACAGGGCCGCCGCCACAACAAGAATAAACTTGACGGCCGCGATCATCGCCCCTTCCGACACTCGACGAAATTGAGGCCCGGTTCGTCGATATAGCGAATTACGCGAAACCCGGCGTCTTCGAGGAGTGTGCGAAGGGCCGCTTCCTCCGGAAGGATGTCGTGCTTTACCGGAGCGTCCAAACGGGAATGAAATTCGTTAAGGGTGCGCGTTTCGTCGGGATGGAATATGTACAGCAGACCGCCGGTCGCGAGCGAGCGGATCAGTGCTCCGAGCGAGCGGGGAATGTCGTCCATGTGTGGAAGCACCGCGTAGCACAGGGCCACGTCGAAACCGCCGTCCGGAAGCACTGCATCCTCGACGAAATCGACCCTGTATTCAATATTACCGAACTCCCGGTGGAGCTCCCTCGCGCGTTCGATCATGCCGGCGGCCGGGTCAATGGCCAGTATGCGGCCCTCGGGGCCGGTTTTTTCCTCGATGAATCTCAACAGAACTCCCGTGCCGCACCCCACGTCGAGCACACGATCTCCCCGGCGTATGCCTATCATCTCAAACACACGACGCAGCTTGTCCCGCCTGGCGCCGTTGTTGCCCACCTTTTCATCCCAGTCTATCGCCAGACCGTGAAAATACTCCGCCTTGACGGCGCGTGAATCAGTGCTCATGATTTTCACCGCGCCCGTGCTCGAAGATATGCAGGGAATGCTTTCGGAGCAGGGCCACGCATCGCGGCACCGCCAGCGGGACCACGACGAACATCAGCACCACGCCGGGAAGCGATTTGGCCAGATCGTACAGGGTGATTATCCGCGGATCTATCGAGAACAGAGGATATACGATTTGAAAAAGCGCCACGAGCAGAATCCTGTCGAGCAGAACCGCCGCCGCCAGCGGGAGTATAATGCTCTTCGTGTACCGATGCGTCAGCAGGGATATGGTGAAACAGAATGCCGGCAGCTGCAGCATCATCATGAAGACAACCGGCGGGTAAAACGGCGGCATCCCCGTAAGCACCGCCGAGAACAGCGGGGTGAAGAAGCCGAGCATCAGCGCGTTCACCCGGTTCAGCAGAAACGCGCCGACGGCAAGCGGCAGGTACATCGGCAGAAACGTCGACCCGAGACCGAGCGCGTGAAACAGCACCGGTACGGCGATTCCCAGCGCGCTGAAGACGACGGCGACCAGCAGATTGCTTATATCGATTCGGTCGTGCATAATTGCACCGTGTCGTTCGAAATTGGCTTCACCGACCCGTTTTCGCCGCGAATCCGGTTGCCGGGTCGACGGCGATATGCGTCTACATCAGGGATGTGCGCGCGGGATACTACAAATATTATTTTCATGTTACCGCCGCGGCAAAAAAAAATTACGGGCGAGCATACCCTTTCTCCATGGCTGCGGCATCGATGTCGGTCGTGAGAATGTTCTCAACCGTGAGGTCGCATCGATCGGGCTCCTGGAACTTTCCCAGAAGGACGGTTTTGATATACCCCTTGCATTCGTCGCAGTAATCGACCCTGTAGGCCGGTTCTCCGTCGACCGCGAAAAATGCGAGCTTTTCCGCGTCTTCGTTCCCGCAGACGGGGCACGCGATGCGCTTGAAATGCCACTCGAATTCGCACAGGGCGCAATGAAGAAAACGCCTTCCGTCCTTCGCGCCGACAATCTTCGACATGTCGGAATAAAAGCCGCATACCGGACAGCGGGACTCCATCCAGTCCTCCTGGCTTACCCCGGGACCGTGCTTCTCGGCCAGCGCAGCGAAGTACGGCTTGAGCCAGTTGACCAGTATGAAAATATACTCCTCGACCCCGATTGCAAAGTCGCCGGCCTGCGCCGCAAGAGAAGCGAAATCCCTGGCAAGCAGGGCCCTGGCGGCCGCGTTTACGGCCGCGGCCCCCTCCGCGAACGCCTGGCGCATGGGATCGAAGTTCATTCCCCGGTGAAATACCGATAATTCGTCGAGCAGAAGCCCGAATCCCTCGACAAGCGACGTTACATCCCTGTCCGGGAATGCTGTACTCTCAGCCTTCACGACGGGCATTTCCCCCGGGCGGATCCAGCCTGCGTCAAACCCGAACGCGCGGTAGACCTCGAACCGGCCGGACTGATACCCGTAGATGGTTCTGTAAAATTCGAGCATTTCGTCCGCGGGCTTGATCTCCCGCGCGTTCCGTTTCAGCGCTTCATCAAGGTAATCGCGATGGTTCTTCATTCGCGCTTACTTGTTCTTGTCCTCGTTCTCGTTTTCGCCGGTGATGGATTTCTTGAATTCGCGAATACCGCTTCCCACGTCCTTCGCGATTTTAGGTATTTTACCCGCGCCGAATACAAGCAGAACGATCAGGAAGATTATAACCAGTTCCCAGATGCCAGGCATTCCCATGGCGACCCCCCGGTTGCATAGAGTTTTGCGTCAGCGGGAGGCCGTCAGGCATCCCGTATTCTTCATTGCATCAACAAACAGGCTCCGTCTTACAGGAGAGCGCGGTTTTGTCAAATCAATAATTTCAGGGAGTATCTGGAAGGCCGTAAGAGCGGCCCACGGCTACACGGCGGCGGTATAGTGAATCTCCTTGTCCGACTGGTCCTCGTAGAATTTCACATTAACGAGCTTTTCCTCGATGCGTCGCTTCCGCTTCTTGATGCTTATCACGGTACCCGGGTAGACCTCTTCCGTTACGATGACCACCGGGTCACGCTCCAGCTTCAATTTGGCCTCCACCTCGACGCGCTTTTTATTGATCTCGCCAAGCTCTTTATTGTGCGCCGTAAGCTCCTGGAGCATGAGCAGGCAGTTCTTCTTTTTTACGGGAGGAAGAATGGACAGAAACTTCTTCGGGTCCTCAAACAGACCCTCGCCGAAACTGGCCTTTATCTTTCGCATTATTTCCTGAACGACCAGCTTTACGGAATCTATTTCCCGGCGGATATCGATAAGCTCCCTCTCCACAAACAGGCTCTCTCCGACGGTAAGCCTGGTGAGGTTCTCTTTGGGCACGCCGGCCACGTTTACCACGATTTCATGGCGCGCGATAGTCTCGCCACCGATTATCTTGCCGTTGCGGGCCGTCACCGAAATGCGGTCGTTCGAGAAGACCTTGCTGTTTATAATGGAGTCCTCTACCTCGATCTCCTTGACCGCCTCCACCGTGGAATTGAGGATATACTTCGAACGCACCCTGCCGCCGGCCACAATTTTCATCGAACCCTTTCCGGAGATTCCGTGTTTGACCGTAACATCGCCTTCGGCCTCGAGATAGGCGTCGTCCACGTTCTTCTCGACGATAATATCGCCCCTGGCCTTCACAGAAAATCCCGGCAGCACCGAGCCGAGCACGTGCACCGAACCGTTGAAATCGATATTCCCCGAATCGTAATCGACATTGCCCTTAATGATCGCGAACGGCGACACCGAAATCTTCTTGCCCTCCACGTTCAGGCACCCGTCGATGTCCGACACGAATATCGACGGATCTCCGATTGATTCCACGATATGCTCGCCCCTGTTGTACCCCTCCTTGACCTCGAAAGCGGCGTCCACCTTCTCCCCGTAGATGTCCATGCCGTCCTCCGGTTTCACGCCGGGGATCTTCCTCAGTACCTCCTGGCCGCGTTTTTTCTTGAAATCGATCCGGCCGTCCTCGAGCACCTTGCCCGCCTTTTTCTCAAGCTTGACGAGGGGAACGAAATATTCGTCATAACCGGTGACCGGCTCTCGGCCCCTGGCGACCAAAATACGGTTTACCCTCGGCTCGCCGAGGTCGATTTTGGAAAGCTGTTCCTCGATCGCCTCTCTGTCCATAATGGCCAGTATTTTCTTTTCCCGCAGGATGTGCTCGATATCGGAATACGAAGGCAGTTTCATAAACTTCGTGGGGAAGGTGACAAAATAAGCGCGAACCTTGTCCTTCGAGATCTGAACAGGGGTGATGAGACGGATTTTCTGCGCGGTGCGGTCCAGGATGACGAACCCGTAGGCTGATGCCTTGTACGTGGAGGAGAACTGGTCGTAATATACGCCTTCGCCGGCCTTAAAAGACGGGTTTTTCTCCACGAGATGAAAGGAGTAGCCCTTGTCGATCTGGAGTTCCGCGTCGGCCGGGTCATCGACGCTTATTATTCTGGCGAGGATTTCGTCCCTGTATACAAAGTTATGGGGTGAAGACAGCACGACCGTCTTTTCTCCCTTTTCATCCGTTTTCTCCACGAACATCCTGGAGACGGCGGTATCAAAGTAGCACAGTGCGAGCTTCATTGGTCCTCTTGGGCGCCGTCGGTATAGAACCTCCGCACATTCCGGTACATACTATATCAAACACGGGCCTCCCGGTATAGTATTATTTTCGTATTTATTACCGAAAAAATTCATTTTATTATATCGGTACGCGCCATTCCGGTTGATTTTTGCCCTCCATCGCGTTATTTTCGTTCATAAGGCTTCCGATAATGACAGCAGCGCCTCGAAGCGGAGGACGTCGGGACCGCAGGAAAGCGCGTCGAACGATTTGAGTTGCGCATATTCGTTCAATCTCGCGCTTAAAACCGGATAACGACCGGGGGGGTTATGGGCAAAGGTGCCGGCAGGCTGGACGAAATAGTTCGTATAGGATCCGACCTCAATGACATACAGGACCTCGACATCCTGCTCGAACGCATACTTACCGAAGCGCGGAAAGTGGTCAACGCCGACGCCGGTTCCATCTACATCCGCGACGGGGACCACCTTGTGTTCAGCCACTCGCAGAACGATACGCTCCAGAAAAAACTGCCCGAGGGCCAGAAACTCATTTATACGACATTCAGGCTTCCGATCAACCAGCGGTCGCTTTCGGGCTATGTGGCCTCGACCGGGGAGATCGTCAACACCCCCGACGTCTACGCCATACCCCCCGACGCGCCGTACCGCTTCGACTCCACCTACGATAAAATCTCCCGGTATCGAACGACCTCGGTACTGACCGTGCCTCTGAAGACCAGCCGTGATGTGATTGTCGGGGTGTTGCAGATCATCAACGCCATGGACGAGTCGGGCGACTTCATCCCGTTCGACATCGATCTCGAACCCTATGTACTCCATTTCGCCGGCATCGCCGGCATGGTGCTTCAGCGCGCGCAGATGACCCGCGCCCTTCTGCTTCGCATGATCAGCATGGCCGAGCTCCGCGACCCCAAGGAGACCGGCGCGCACGTCAACAGGGTCGCTTCGTACTCGGTTGAACTGTACGAGCGCTGGGCCCAGCGCCGCGGCGTGCCGCGCGAAACCATCGACCGCAACCGCGACATCCTCCGCATGGCCTCCATGCTCCACGACGTGGGCAAGGTCGCGATTTCGGACCTCATCCTGAAAAAGCCGGCAAAGTTCAGCGACGATGAATACGAAATCATGAAGAGCCATACCTATCTCGGCGCCCGCCTCTTCCGCGACCGTCGGTCGGAATTCGACGAGGTCGCGGCGGTCGTGGCCCTCACGCACCACGAAAACTGGGACCGCACCCGCTATACCCGCCGCGTGGACGGCAAACCCTCCCAG
>CAZEAH010000052.1:0-10572 GCA_964510075.1 uncultured Leptospirales bacterium
GTACTCGTCGAGGGGCGGGGTCTCGGGCGGCGCGGGCACGGCGACCGCGCTCCGGCGGTCCTCAAACCGGCGGAACAGGAAATAGCCGCCGGCCGCCAGCAGGCCGATCAGCGCGATGAGCGCGTACAGCCGGTAATAATTTCCTCCAAGGTCCAGCGGAGGCTCGATCTCCTGGAACTCTGCGGCCGGGTTGCCGGGCTCGATCAGAACATCCGGAATCCGGTAGCCTATTTCGATTCCGTCAGCCCCGCGGACCTCCACGGCGGGGAGCGCATGCTTCCCCGTACGGTAATACGCGATGCCGATGACAAGCCGTATCGAGCGCTTTCCGCCTCGAGACTCCTCCTTGCGCTCCACGGAATTGATGATGTAAAGGGGAACCGCTGCCGAGGCCGGCGACTCCTCGTCCGCTCCCTCACCGGGGGAGGGGATACATTCGCCCTCGGCCGGCGCCTCGATCACGATGCCGTCAATGCGGGTGCCGCTCACCCCGACCATATACTCCAGCCGGGAACCGATGGTGGCCTTTGCGGGGCGCACCTCGGCGGTCACCACCGGGTAATCGGATTCCGCTGGGTCGGCAACAGCCGAACACGGCCACAGCAGGGCCGCAAGGACTATAACAATACATTTCCGCATGTTATTCCGGGCCGCGGCCCGGTCTTCGGGCGCGGCCTCTCTTTTTCAGAAAGTCGAGCACCGCCCCTCCTGCCGGGAGGTCGGTGCCGAGCTCGATTGTATCGAAGCCCTTCAGATCGGGCGCGGGCACCGGCGAAGGGAATGTTTCGGTGAGTATGCGTCTTCCCGTTTCCATGTCCACGAATTCCGCAAGTCCCACAGGGCGAGGCGACCGCTCGGCGGGATCGGAAATGACCACCGGAACGACGTCGTGCTTCCTCGAGAGCAGTCGGAGCCCCGTTCGATAGTCGCCGCCGTCAAGGAAGTCCGACATCACAAAAATGACGCTGCGCTTTTTAAGGACTTTCCTTAAGAATTCCGTCGCGACGGAGATATCGGTCGTCCGCCGGGACGGTCGGAATCGGGCTATTTCCTCATACAGCGCAAAGCTCGCTCCGCGCCCCTTGCGCGGGGGTATGTAGCCCTCGATCCGGTCGCTGAACAGGAGCGCCGAGACCCTGTCGTTGTTCACGCGCGCCAGGTACAAAAGGAGCATGATCGTCTCCATAAGCAGTTCGCGTTTGCCGCGGTACGTGCCGTAATCGATCGACGCCGACGTGTCCACCGCGAGGACCACCGACAGCTCGCGCTCCTCGATGTATTCCTTAACGTACAGATGGTTCGCGCGGGCGGACACATTCCAGTCGATGGTGCGCACATCATCGCCGTAGAGGTATTCGCGCACGCCGTCGAAAAGAAGCCCGTAGCCGCGGAAGGCGGAATGATATTCACCGGCGAAAAGCGCGTCCACCTTCCTGCGGGTCCGTATACGCAGTTTTCGAAACAGCGCCTGTTCGGAGAGATCCATTTACGGGACCTCCACCGAATCGAATACGGTCTTTACGACATCATCGGCGGTAACGCGCGAAGCCTCCGCCTCGTAGCTGAGCACCACACGATGGCGAAGAACGTCGGCGCCGATCTCCTTCACGTCATCGGGCGTCACGTATCCGCGCCCGCGCAGAAAGGCCATACAGCGTGCGGCCTTCATGAGGGCGATGGATGCGCGCGGGCTCGCCCCGAACTCGACAAGCCCCTTGAGCGCGGCGTTAGCCGGGTTCCTGGTCTCGCGCACGATGCCGACCATATATTCAAGCAGCCTCTCGTCAACGTAGATGCTTCCCACGAGGGCCGCGGTCTTCTCCATGGCCGCCGCGTCGACGACCGGCTCCACCCTGGCGGGGTCGATCTCTCCGTATCGACGCAGAAGTTCCTTTTCCTCCGCCTCCGCCGGATACCCGACCAGACATTTCATGAAGAAGCGGTCGACCTGTGCCTCGGGCAGCGGATACGTGCCCTCCTGTTCGATCGGATTCTGAGTGGCGAGCACCATAAAGGGCACGGGAAGCGGGTGCGTCTCCTCGCCGATTGTTACGGCGCGCTCCTCCATCGCCTGCAGGAGCGCGGACTGCACCTTCGCCGGAGCGCGGTTCACCTCGTCGGCCAGGAGGATATTGGCGAACACGGGCCCCCTGCGCGTAAAGAAATCGAGCTCTTTCGGATTGTATATCCTCGTGCCGATGATGTCGGCGGGAAGCAGGTCGGGCGTAAACTGGATGCGGCTGAACGAGGCGTCCACGCACCGGGCGAAGGCGCGCACCGTGAGCGTTTTCGCCATTCCCGGCAGGCCCTCGAGGAGCACGTGACCGCCGGATATGAACGAGATGATAATACGCTCCACCAGCCGCTCCTGTCCCAGTATGATTTTACCGATTTCGCTTCGTATCCGCGAGGCGAAGACGCCCGCCTCCCTGACACGCCCTGTGAGCTCCTCTATCTCGGCATACTCCATGGTCACACCTCATATGCATGATGGCCGTATTCCGCGGCCGGCACCCGGACGGCGCGGTCCTGCCGCGTACGCGCGTCATTATCAAACGTTCCGTCCGCCGGAGCGGTTTTCATGTCCACCCCGCCGCACATCTTCACTATTTCCGTGGGATACACGTTCTTCGCCGGGTATAACGACTGCCTGAATGGTCCGTGCTGCTGATATCTGGAAGCATTTTCCGGATTTTGTTACACGCACAAAAAACCCCCGCCGGGGCGGGGGATTCCACGCATTTCTTTCGTACACGCCTACATCTGGTCCTCAGGCGGAACCTCCTCGCCCGGCACGTCCGAAGGGACGTCCTCCTCGGGCTGGTCGCCCGAGGGATCTTCATCGATACCCGGGGTCTCTTCGGGGACATCCTCGTCGGGTGCCGCCTCCATTCGAATGGCGCTCTGTTCGACGACCTTTTCACCGGAGGATTTAGGGTTGCCCTTCGCCGGAGCGAGCACGGGGATCTTCAGCGACTGCCCCGGCGTGATGAGGTGCGGGTTACGAACGGTGTCCCGGTTCGCTTCGTAGATGCGCGTCCACAGCCGCGGATTACCGTAAAACCTTTCCGCTATCCTCCACAGGCAGTCGCGTCGCGAAGGATTGTATTTAACCCGGTATATTTTGTATTCCCTGTCCCCCTCCTCCGCGTCGCCGGCCACCGCGGCGTCCTTGTCCTTCCTCGACGCGACCGTGCCCGTTTTCCCGGCGCCTTCTACGGACGCCGCCAGGCGCGCCGCCTCGGCGGAGAGAACCATCGATTCGCGATACCGCCCCTGGTCGTGAGCCTCCTTGGCGCGCGCGAGGGACTCCTTCGACGCCGCGAGCTCGTCCTTCGCGAGTGCCGCGCCGCTGGACTTGCCCGCCTTATCGACCGCCGCCGACGCGGCGGCGAGGTCGTCCGCCGACGATCCCTTCAGCGCGTCGAGGTAGGCCTCGTCAGCGTTCGCTTTGGCAACGGCCACCGCCGCGAAACCTTTTTTGAGCTGGAGCCCCTCGAGAGCCTCGGCGGCCGCCCTGTTGTTTTCTTCGGCGGTTTTCAGTTTTTCGGCCGAATGCGTGCGTGCGTTGAACTTAACGGCCTCGGCTATCACCGAATCCACTTCGACTATGGCTTCCTTGAGGATCGCACGTTTGCCAAGCGCCGAATTGCGCGCGCTCTTGGCCAGCTTATCCGCCTCCAGGGCGGCCTGGTACGATTCGTAGTATTTTTTGCTTTCGAAATTGTCGGATGCCGATTTAAATACGGCCCGGGCCTTCTCGAACTCGTCCGCGGCGAGCATATCGGCGTTAGCCTCCTCGGCCTCCCCGATGCTCTTCTCCGCGATTTCCATGGTGTCCCGGGCAAGCAGAGGCAGGGCCTTTTCATAGGCCTCGCGCGCTCTGGCAAAGGAATCCAGCGCTCCCTGCTTCGCTTTTTCAAGCTCATCATTCTTTATAAGGTCATGGCTCCCGAGGAGCAGTTTCTTCGCTTCCTCCATCTCGGCGGGGGCGTATTTGTCCGCCCGCACCGATTCGGCCCTGCTGATCTCCATCCGCGCAAGCGACATCTCGCGAACGGGTATCGGCTCGCCGCAGCTGAATGACAGCGCCGCGATGGCGATGATCCCGATTGCGGCCGCGGTTTTTCGTGCTTTTTTCATTGTTGAACCCCATCCATTATTTTTACCCAAACCTCCCGGGAGGACGGCCCGTCCGGAAGCCCGGCAAGGCGCCGGGTTATGCGAGCTACTTATTGAACGAATCGAGAGCGTCCTCTTCCGAATCGAAGATGTCGAAAAAAGAGGTCAGTTTGGTGAGCTCGAAAACCTTTCTTACGGAAGCGTAGACGTTGATGATCTTCAGACCGCCCTGGTATTTTTTCAGATTCGAGAGGCTCGAAATCAGCGCGCCTATGCCGGAGGAATCTATGTACGAAACCTTTTCGAGGTTGATGATAACGTTATACCGCTGTTCTTCTATCAGTTTATTGATAATATCCTTTATCTCCGGCGCGTTGTACAGGTCTATTTCGCCCGCAATATCGAGCACGACGACCTCGCCCTTTGTACGCTTGGTAATATCCATGTGCGCTCGCTCCTTCCTGAAATTGCCGCTGCTGAAGCCGGAACCGGAACAGCCTTATATACTATTTGTTTTTTGCACGTATGTCAATAGAAATAATTTCAGCGTTCCGCAAATTAATTGTTCAGATACCCTCGAATGCCTCGCGCCACCTGCGGGCGAGGGCCGGGTAGCCGCCCGTGCCGATTGAGGTACGTATTTCATCCATAAAATTTTTCATAAAATACAGGTTATGGTACGTATTGTAGATAAAAGCCGCGATCTCGCCCGCCCGGAACAGATGTCGTAGATACGCCCTGCTGAAATTCGCGCAGACATAGCAGGAACAGCGCGCGTCGAGCGGTTCGAAATCACGTTCATACCGCGATGCCTTGATATTGATCCTTCCCGAAGAAGTGAACAGCGTGCCGTTGCGGGCGATGCGCGTTGGCATGACACAGTCGAACATATCCACACCGCATTCGATCGCGTCGAGAATCTCGAGCGGACTGCCGACCCCCATCATGTAGCGCGGCTTTTCTCTGGGCAGGCGCGAGAGGGTCATGGCGGTCATTTCCCTGTAAAGCTCCTTCGGCTCGCCCACCGACAGCCCTCCGATCGCGAATCCAGGGAAGTCCATTTCGCAGAGACGCTCGGCGCATTCCACCCGCAGGTTTCCGAACACGCCGCCCTGCACGATGGCGAAAAGCGCCTGCCGCCGGGTGTCGAAGCGGTCGCGCCAGTACGCATACGAGTCCACGGCCCAGTCTACGGTGCGCTCGACGGCCTCCCTGGCCGCTGTTTCGGAAATCGGATATTCGGCGCAATGGTCGAGCACCATCATTATATCGGACCCGATGACGCGCTGGATGTCCAGCACCGTCCGGGGAGTGAAGAGATGCCGCGAGCCGTCGATATGCGACCTGAATTCCACGCCATGGTCGTGGAGCTTCCGGAGAGAAGAAAGAGAGAACACCTGGAATCCTCCGGAATCGGTGAGTATCGGCCGGTCGAAATTCATGAAGCGATGGAGGCCGCCCGCCTTTTCAAGCACTTCGACACCCGGTCGGAGATAGAGATGGTAGGTGTTCGAGAGGATGATATCGAACCCTATCTCCGAAACGTCCCGGAGACCGAGGGCCCTGATGGCGGCGCGGGTCGCCACGGGCATGAATACCGGCGTGCGCACGACCCCCCGGGAGGTGACGAGCTCGCCTCTCCGTGCTCCGGTGGTCTCATCGCTCCCTAGAACCCTGAACTCCATGCAATGCTTAGTTCACGCGGAAGGGCGCTTTGTCAATAAGTTTATACGGCGTACCGCTACCGGTCAAAATCGCCCGGAAGTCCCCTGATCGGAATGGAAAATCGCTTCGAGCGGCACCCCGCCGGGGCGCATTTCCGCTCGCGGCAAACCTACCTCTCGATCCGCGAAAGAAATTCCACAATCTCCTTTTCGGCCCTGGCCCTGTCCGATTCCACCCATTTCGAGAGCATGACATGCGCGGCTTTCGGAACGGCCACGGCCCTGTTCAGCGGGTTCGGTTTCGAATCTTTGCCGAATAGATCGAACGCGCGCTTCATCGCGGCGACACTGGCCGAAGAGTCCTGGTTTTTCTCATCCTCGTAATAATACAGCATAAGCACGGGATCGGTGATTCTGCGATATACCGAATCCCGCGCCGCGCGCTTCACCATATCGGCCGCGGACTTGAATGACGAATAATATTTTTCTACGGTCCAGTACTTCTCCCATACCGGCGAATGGGTGGGATCGGCGGTCGGCCTGCGCACCTTTCCCTGCAGAAGCTCGACGAGTGTTGTGCCGCCCGGATAATAAAACAGCTTCGCCGAAGCCGGAGCGAAATCGTAGAATGGCGAGGCGAGAACGAGCGCGGCAATCCTGCCCGGATATTCGGCGGCAAGATACGTGCCGAGAAGCCCGCCCATGCTGGATCCGGCCACCACAACACGCTCCCCGAGCAGGGGCATCATCGCGAAGGCCTCCTCCGCCTGGTCGATGTAATCCCTGTAGGTAGCCGCGGCAAGCTCCTCCTTCGTGGCGCCGTGCCCCGGAAGCCTGAGATAATAGATGTTCGCCTTCAGCTTCGCGGCCACCCTGTCCATCACCTCCTCTCCCTCGGCGCGGGACGCGCTCCATCCGTGAATATAGAGTATCGCAAGCTTCGTCTTCCCCGGAGAGAACCGCACGAGCTTCTCCTGGTTGCCGGGCCTGACCCCGAGCTTCGCGCTTTCCGCGAGTTTCATCGCGTAATACCGGTCGAAGCTCATGTTCGGCGCCGTTCCCCTGTAGGTATAGCGGGGATAGGTGACGAAATAAATGAGCGCGTACGCAAGACAGACAACAATGACCCCGAGCCCAAAACGCCTGAAGAATGCCTTCATAAACCATCTCCTTTAAAACTGACGTATAATCGGCCGCGTGAGGCGGGACGGCGGACACGCCGGTCCCGCGCGTTGTTCGAGCGTTATACGATTTCCTTATCCGGAAAACGTAGCGTATTCCGCGCACCCGCCACGGAATATGCCCTGCCGTATTGAAGCACGCCTCCTTCGTTTCCGTCCGTCACGGGGAAAACATATCATGTCGCCGGCGGAACGTCAACACCATGAAGATGGGAGGATGAGAACAGCGCCGGCCCCGGGAGATACGGAATGCCGCCTTGCATTCGGACCTCAACCGGCGGCGGAGATCACAGAAGCTCGGGCGACGGCCGATCGCTACGTCGGCCTATGCACGCCCGCGCCTGCCATTGCAGTGCGCGAAATCCTCGAACGCCTCGCGGCTCGTATACCGGTATTCAAACCCCGTCGCCCGGCGCAGTTTTTCCGAGGACACATACCATGGATAGCGCACCATATCCAGTGCCGGACTCGGGAAGGCGCTCAGGAAGGAGAGCCTGAGCGCCCATGCTGCGGCGTTAAGCGGATAAAGCGCACGCACCGGAAGCTCGACAAGCCGGTTTCCCAGAAGAGAGGCCATCTCCGCGCACGATATCCTCCCCGTCGCTCCGACGTTATACGCTCCCCCCTTCCGCCTGCGCAGCATGAGTAGCATGATCTCCAGCAGATCGTTCTCGTGCACGAACTGGAAATCCAGCGCCCCCTTCGGGAGTATCACCAGCCGCTTCATGAAGTGAGCGGCGAGCGGATTGCTGAATCCGGGCCCCACCACGAAGCACGGCCTCAGGATGGTAACGACGGTGCTCATCCCCTCGCGAAGCATTCCGGCGAGCATGAATTCAATCAGACGCTTGGTACGCGAATAGGTGAAACCGTCGTTCCCCCTCAGCGGGCTTTCCTCGGTAAGGGGCACATCGTTGTCGGGATGAAAACCGTAGGCCGTTGCCGAGCTCGTGTAGAGGAGATGAGCGACGCCGCCGCGCGCGCACGCTGCGGCAACGTTCCGCGTGCCGTTTACGTTGATGTCTTCCATAAGCCCCGTATCGTGAATCGGGGGAAGCACGAAAGCCGTGTGCACCACGGTATCGACGCGGTGACGAGCGATGATGTCGTCCATCGGCGCGCGCACGTCCCTCTCGTAGAAAACGAGACCGGCACCGCCCGTCGCGGGCCTGCGAATGTCGAGGCCGACGACCTCTTCGACGCCCGGCTCCGCGCTCAGGGCGCGCGCCAGCCTCCCGCCGATGTACCCTGCCGCGCCGGTGATCAACACGCGTTTCATCACCCCTCGCTGTTCACCGAAGCACCAGATACGAAAGCGCTCCCGCCAGCCTGCGCGGCATGAGGCGCTGGAGCACCGCGTGAATAAACCAGTTGAATGGGCCCGGAATATACACCGGTTTACCGCGCGCAAACGCCCGGAGTCCCTTGCGCGCGATTGCCTCGGGGCTCGAAAGGCCGCTTATCGAGTACCAGCGGAGCCTTGGGGGGAATCCCTCGCCTTTCAGGAGCGGCGTATCGGTATATGACGGACAGAGCGTGCATACCGTCACGCCCGTTCCCCGCAGTTCCTGGTTCACCGCCTCGCTCAGGCTCTGCACGAACGCCTTTGTGGCCCCGTATACCGCGTGGTGCGCCGACGGCTGGAAGGCCGAGACCGAACTGACGTTAAGTATTCGGCCCTCTTCCGCCTGTACCATGTCGGCCAGGGCCAGGCGCATCAGCGCGAGATAGGCGCCGGCGTTCACCGCGAGTATGCGCCGCTGTCGGTCGAGGTCGACCTCGTGGAAATTTCCGTATGCCATGAGCCCCGCGTTGTTGACCAGGACGTCGAGCCGGCCCGCGTCTTTAATGACTGCCCTGTACATGCGATCGGGCCCCTTGTCCGCGGCGAGGTCCACGGGATATCCCCGTGCCTCGACCCCGTACCGCGCCCGGAGATCCTTCATCCAGCACTCGAGTGTTTTTTTCTCGGATGGATGACAGCCGAGGAACAGTCGTGCGCCCTCCTGCGCAAAACATTCCGAGAGCGCTTTGCCGATCCCCGACGACGCTCCGGTGATGAGGACGGACTTGCCCGCGATTGTATATTTCTTCATCGTACCGTCTCCAGACGGGCGCGGAAATGGGCGACGATTCGAATCGTCGCTTTCACGCGTCTCCCCTCACCTCCATGCGCTTCCACGCGCGCTTTCACATGCGCTCCAGGATATGGATGCACATGGCCGCTTCCTCCACGCCGATGTTCCCGCCGCCGTTTTCAGCCAGGCCCATTCGCGCGCCCTCCACCTGGCGGCCCTTCGCCTCGCCGCGAAGCTGGAGCACCAGCTCGTGTATCTGCGCGAGCCCCGAGGCGCCGATCGGGTGCCCGCGGCACTCCAGGCCGCCGCTCGTGTTCACCGGCTTTGCCCCGCCCAGGCGCGTTGCGCCCGACTCGGCGAAGGGGCCGCCCTCCCCGACGGGGCAGAATCCCATGGACTCGGTCTGGTGAAGTTCCCCCCAGGCCGTCGCATCGTGGAGCTCGGCCAGGCTCATGTCGGACGGGCCCGCGCCGGCCTCCTCGTAGGCCATCTTCGAGAGGCGTTCTCCGATATCGGGCGCGTCGAGATCGCGGTCGGCGCCCTGCGCAAGCACGGAGGCCCGTATGCGCACGGCGCGCTTTGCGCCGTTGTATTTCTTTAAAAAGCGTTCGGAACAGATGATCGCCGCCGCCGCGCCGTCACCCACCGGCGCGCACATCGCGCGCGTGAGCGGCCAGGCCACGAGTTTGTCCGCCAGCACCTCCTCCACGCTCATGGTGTTCTGGTACTGCGAGAGCGGGTTGAGCGAGCCGTGGAAATGGTTCTTGGAGCAGATAACGGCGAGCTGGTGCTGGGTGGATTTGAAGCGGTCCATGTGCCAGCGGGCGCCCATGGCGTAGGCGTCCATAAAGATACTGCGCCCCTCGCCCGGGGCGCCGCTCTCCTGTGGAATCTCGATCGAGAAGGTCTTTCCGACCTCCAGGATCATGTGTATGTGCTTCTCAAAGTTCTCCACGTCCATGCACGAACCGTACGCGGCGAGCGAAAGGCCCTTGTTGGGGTTGGTGATCTTCTCCGAGCCGACCGCCAGCGCGACGTCGTACATCCCGGCCCGAATACCCGTCACCGCCAGGTGCAGTGCCGTCGACGCGCCGGCGCAGGCGTTCTCCACGTTGGTGACCGGGATACGGTCGATCCCCATTCCGCGGAGCACGACCTGTCCCCGTATGGAGTGCTGGCCGGCGAACATCCCCCAGAAGGTGTTTGAGAAAAACGCGGCCTGCACCGCCTCCTTCCCCAGACCGGCATCCCCCAGAGCGAGGCCGATGGCCTCCTCGGCCATGCTCCGGACGCTTCCGTCCGGATACTTGTTGAAGCGAATCATTCCCGTCCCGATGACGTACGCGCCCTTCATGCTTCCAGCACCTCCTTCAGTATCATCCGGCCGGCGGTCATGGACAGTGTGTCGTTCGAGCCGTCCTCTATCATGCCGGCGCGCGCGTCGCGGAAGAGTTTCTCGATCGGGAGCTCCTTCGAAAGGCCGTACCCGCCGAAAAGCTGTATGGCGTCGCTCGCCACCTCGAATGC
>CAZEAH010000053.1:0-10531 GCA_964510075.1 uncultured Leptospirales bacterium
TAAAAGGAACTCGAATGTGTGATTTTACTTTACAGTTTTAGGGGGTCACTCCAGATAGCACCGAGAGCGGATTTATGTATTGAATTTCTGTAACGCTGAAATACACTCGTATCTTCACCCTCATACAAGAGCGAAACACTGGAATATTGCACTAGCGCTGAAAAATATCCCTGCCATAAAACCCCGAAAAGATACCAGCCGTGGATATACCGACCGCCGAAACCAAGAGCCGCATGGGTCATCTCGACGGAATAAATTACATCGATAGCCGGAACGAGCGTTTCATTTGTCAGATCCCTCAACCCATCCGCGCTGCTGTCACCATTCTGTTCCAGGTACTGCCATTTCACCCGCGCCACCGTATCGAAGCCGTTCCCGCGACTGTTCCGGTAGCTGGTGGGAAAATACTCGAGGGTGAAGATATGCTTGTTGTCCCAGTGTTCGTACCCCAGGTCGGTCCCGAAACCGTAGCCCGCCCGCAGCTTCGCCGCGCGCGAGACGATGCCCTCCTGCCTGCTTCCGGCCGGCGCCTCGGACTTCACGGCATCGGCCTTTCCGGTCCGTGCCGCGACCCTGTTCTTAGAGACGAAATCGACCTTGTTCTTCGCCACCCGGTTCTCTTTATTCGAGGCAAGGTCCTTCCGGTACGTGTAGCTCTCCCGGTCCTCGTCCACGATATACCCTTCGAGCACGTCGCCGTTCAGCAGGTGGATATACCGGAGCTGCCTGTATTCGTCGTGGTACACGGTGCGCAGAACGTCCCTGCGCGGAAGCGATCGCTGTTCCTTCGTTTTGAGCGTTATCTGAATCTCCGCGTCAGTCTCCTTTGCGATCTTCCCCTCGACGATGCTTCCGTCTTTAAGGAAGACCGACTCGGCGAACAGCGCGCCAGGCCCGGGGAAGAGGAGCCCGACGGCGCACGCGAGCACGAATCCGGAAAAGGCAATCCCGTTTTTCATCGATATATCCCTGGAGTTGTATTTATACGCGTCCTTTATGCGCGCGGAAAGGAATTCCCAAAGCGCGCAAACGCCCCCCGTGCCGCGGGGGGCCTGTATATGTAAAAGTACTGTCGTCCCCACCCTTATTTAACGGAGTGGAACGGGGTGTCAGCGGATCACCCTGACCGAACGTACCTGGTTCTCCGGCACGCGCACCGTTCCGCCCGTGGTGAGAATCGAATACTGCTTTCCGCGCTCGATGATCGCGCCGCGCAGAACCTTGCCGTTGTACAGCGATATTTCGTCGATACGGTCGAAGGCTTCCTTTATTTCTTCTATGGTGGCCGACTGCTTCTGGATGAGCTTTTCGATTCTTTCGGCCTTTTCGGCCGCCTGCACCTTCTTCTCCTCGACCACGATCTTCGGCTCGAGCTCCTTCTGCTTCTCGGCCACAGGGGCGCCGGCGACAACGATCTCATCCACTTTCGCCGTCTCGATATCGGGGATGATGGGGGCCGCCGCCACGATCTCGATCTTCATCACCTCGAGCTCGCTGATCGGACGCACCTCAACGGAGGTCTTCGCCTCGGCCGGCGCCGAATCGTCCACCCGGATCTCCGCGGCCTTTCCCTGCTCGATGAGCGTTTCGCGGGCGTCCGTCTCTTTCCCTTCCTCAAGCGGCGTTACGGCCACTTTCCCCTCGCGCACGGCCACCTTCCCGGAGCCGTTCTTGTAGCTCGCCATGAACTCGGTTCCGCGCACGGCCGCGATCGCCGTGGGCGACTTCACCTTGAAGCTTTCCGAACGCTGGAGGCGCGCGATCTTCGCCGCGACCTCACCTTTATGAAGGAACATCTCGCCCTCGCCCGCGGAGAAGAGCTTTTTGATCTCCACGCGCGAGTTACGCTCGACGCGCGTCACGCCGCGGTCGCCGATCTGTATGGTGGCGTGCGACCTGTCGCCGGTGGTTATAACATCACCCGCGGAAAGCCGCTCCCCCAGGTCCGCGTTGCGGGGACTTCCGGCCGCCGGTTCCACCTTTACATCCCCCGCCAGGAACACGATTACCGCCGCCTGCGGCGGGCCCTCCTTTTTCGCGCACGAGCTCAGGCCCACGCACGCGCACAGAAGTGCCACGACGAACGCCGCCCACAACCGGGTATTCAATGTTTCGATTTTCATCGCTGTTTACTCTCCGCCGATGGTATATCTTTCCAATAGTGATACAAACCGGCCGCCGTGACGCGCAATTAAAATGACGGCTCCGGACCGGGACTATTTCCGCTCGAACCCGGGGAATTCTCGCGATGTCGCATTTCGCGATACACAATACGGGCGGCTGTTCATAATTTCAAGTACTAATTCGCCCGCCCGCGGATACCCGGCGAACGCTCATCCCCGATTTCGAAAGGCGCCGCGCTACCGGCATCTCACCCGCCTGGAGCGCGCCACAGACGCGCCCTGTCGGTGCGCGTTCCAGCGATTACCGGTATGAGGTGCGCCACGTCAGGCCGAAATTAATCGCGAATTCCTCGAGGTTTCTGTCCGATGGCATGGCCGGACTGTATCCATATGTCATCTCAGCGAATACGCCGAAATACCGAAACAAGCCCAGCTCGACGCCCGCGCCGCCCGCTATCCCGTGTGATGTATATTCGTATTTTTTGTTTCTGGGCTCCGACCAGACTCCTCCTCCCAGATCGACTTGAAGTTCGGTATCCAGTTCGACACGGGAATACTGGTAATGGAGCATTACGTATCCCTGCCAGAGTATGCCCAGAAAATACATCCCCCGGCTGTACCTCGCTCCGGGCGAAAGGTAATAGTGGTTGATGTCAAAGATCATGACATTGTCGGTGGCCGGCACTTTACTTTCGCCGATATACGCGTTAACAAACGATCCGAGCCGAAGCTGACCGGACAGCGTCTCGACGGGATAAGCGTCGTACTCCTTTATTCCTCCACGCAGATAAAAGTCGAATCCGCTTCCATCCGCGTCGCGCTCCCTCCATATAACTACATCAACCAGTACCGACATCCGGTCCTCCCAGCCCCTGCCGTCGATGTCCTTCCATCCAAGTCCGCCGCCAAGATGCCCGGGCCCACCGCCGATGCGCACCCTGGGCGCCCGCGAGATCAAGCCCTCACGCCTGCTCTCCGTACGGGCCACATCGCTGACAGCGCCGCGTACCATTCCACCCTTCACCGGCGCGGTCTCTGCCTTCTCTTTTTTCTCCTTCACCTCGAGCCGTCTCTTGGATATGAAATCGACCTTCGAGCGCGCGACACGGTTCTCCCTGGCGGCGGCCAGGTCCCTCCGGTACGTATAGGTCTCGCGGTCCTCGTCCACAATGAAGCCCTCTATCATCTCCCCGCTCATCAGGTAGATGAAGCGTTTCTGCTTATACTCTTCGTGATACACCGTACGCAGTATTTCGCCGCGCGGGATGGACCTTTTCCCGCCGGCCGAAAGCGCGAGCTGGACCTCGCGGTCGTTCTCCCTCACGACCCTGCCCTCTACGATGCTTCCATCTTTCAGAAAGACCGACTCGGCCGCCAGCGCGGCCGGATACAGAATAAGTACGACCATAACCGCCGACCACGCGGCCGCTGGAACCGTTCGCGCCATCTCATCCTCCCGATATGCCGTTGTCTGTCATCCGCTCGCGCCGAGGAGGCGGCGCGATCTTCCGCCACCTCGGAGGCCGACCCGGATTTCGTATCAGACTCGCACGAATTCCGCACCGTGTCTGTCAAACAATATGACGGCCGTGTGATTTTCAGGTCGCAACCGGGCGTGAATTAATCTCGAACAAAAGGCGATAACACGTCGTCATTGCGAGTCCCGGGCCGTATCGGGGCGTGGCAATCTCTCTTTCACTATGTTATTTTACGATTTTTGTCTTTCGGGATCGCCTCTTCGCCGCGTTCCCCGCGATGACCGGTTTGTACTCCTGTTATTGATCCACACCATTCCCGTTCCCGGTGACGATACGCGATAAATCTCTTGACACGAGCCCCGGCGGACATCGAACATGGGTAAGTTCTTTTCCGGCTCAACCGCATCCATGCGGCGCGGACAGAAATATACGGGCATCGAGACATCGCACATGCGAATGCGGCCGAAATTATACCTGTTCCTCGTATTCGTCATCGCCCGCGCGCCGTCGGCGGCCCGCTCCGTCCCCGAGGCCCTGGTTCTCGGCGAGAGCGTACGGAGCCTTCCCATCGGCCGCTCCATCGAAGTCCTCGACGACCCCGCGGGGAACCTTACAATTGAAGATGTCGTTTCCGGCGAGAGAGCGCGCGGCTTCGCGAGGCCGTCGGAAAAGACCCCCTACGCCTCGAACGACAGCGCGGCCTGCTGGGCGCGCTTCCGTCTGTCCAATCCGCTCGACCGCCCGCGTGAGCTCGTGCTCGAGATCGGCTTCGCGCCGCTCGAGCTCGTCGATCTGTACGTCCCCGACGCCGGCGGCTCGCGTTCCGTAATGCGCGCGGGATACGCGGTCCCCTTTTCCGAGCGTCCCGTACGCCATCTCAAACCGGCGTTCCCGCTCACGCTGGCCCCCGGCGAGGACGCCACTTTGTATCTCCGTATTCAAAGCCGCGTCTGGAAGATTTTTCCCTGTATCGTGCATTCCAAGGCAGATTTCCACACCGAGAGCATGCTCACCTTCGCCGCGCTCGGGCTCTTCTACGGGGGGCTCATCATCCTTTTTCTGAACGCGCTGGTTCTCGTCTACAAATTGCGCGAGGCCGCGACGCTCTACCTGAGCATGTTCGTTCTGTCGTTCCTGGTGTTCCTCCCCACGATAGACGGCAGCGCCGCCGTACTCTATCCCTTCGTTCCTCACACCCTGCTCCTCGGCGGGCACACCCCGGCGGTGCTGATAGAGAACGCGCTCTTCCTGCTCTTCGCGCGCAGCTACCTCGACACGCCGCGGAATCTTCCGCGCTTCGACCGCGCGCTTGTAATCGCCGCGGCGGCTTCCGCGCTCGTCCTGCCGCTGGCGCTCTTCGCGGACGTGTTCACGCTCACGCGCGTGCTCATGATATCCACCGCGCTTATCGGGATCTCGACCGGAATCGCGCTGTATCTTCGCGCGGCACGCCGCGCCCGCGATTTTCTGCTCGCGCTCCTTCCGGTGTGCGTTACCACGGTCCTTCTCATGCTCCGCGACCTCGCCGTGCTCGAGGACTCCGCGTTCATCCGGGTGAGCCCCTACGTGGGTACGCTCTGCATGTCGTTCATCCTGAGCTCCTCGTTCGCCGACCGGTTGAGGAGCGTCACGCGCTCGTACCGGGAGGCCAGGGGCGACCTCACGCGGCTAACGGTCGTGTTGCACAACTCGCTCCTCAACAAGCTCGAGGCCGCCGGGAACTACCTGCGCGCGCAGATAGACTCGGGCGGCCTTTCGTCCGAAAAGCTCTCGTACGCGCAGAGGCTGCTCTCGCACTGCAGCAGCGAGGGGAGGAACATCCTGTTCACGCTGAAAAATTCTGGCTGCGCCGCCGAGCGCCTGGCGCAGGAACTCCGCTTCCGCGGCGAGATGGCGCTCTATCTCCAGGAGGTTTCCTTCCAACTGTCCACCGACCTCGAGTCGCCATACGAGCAACTGGATCCGGACAGCGTCTATTGCGTGATGGCCGTCTACAACGAGCTTCTTAACAACGTGCTCAAGCACTCCGGCGCGCGCGCGGTCGAGGCCGTGCTGGTGCATCGGGCCGGGCGGCTCACGCTGTCGGTGTGGGACGACGGAAAGGGGTTCGAGTACGATCCGGCCGCCCCGAGCCGCGGCTCGTACGGGTTCGGTCTCATCGGGGAGATCGCGCGGGCGTCGGGCGCCGTGTTCGACGTGTTCTCGTCGCCGGGAAAGGGCACGCTCGCCATGATCTCTCTCCGGCCGCGGCTCAGTCCCCGTCGATAAAGTCCATCAGGTCCGGAAGGTTCAGCTTCTCGTAGGCGCGGGAGAGCTGTGTCGCGACCGTGCCGCGATGCACGCCCATGGCGGCCGCGATTTCGTCCACCGACATCCCCGAGCGCTTCATCTCGAGTATCCGCGCCTGCGCGGGAGAGAGCGTTTCGTAGCGCCTGCGAACCTCGCGAAGCTCGCGCATCAGCCCCACGCTCTTTTCGCTGAGGAGCGACGAATCGATCGAGAAGATGCTTTTGCGGTGGTCCGGCAGCGTGGAGAGTATGATCTTCTTCAATAGCGCCTCGGACCGCGAGTTCTTCTCGATGTAATCGGCCCCGATGCCCCGGGCCTCGTTGAAGCTCTCGATCTCGGGGTAAGCGGTCATGATGATGATGCGCGCCTCGGGGCGCTTTTTGCGCAGGCGCTTCGCGCACTCCACTCCCGACATGTCCTTCAGCACCACGTCGATGAGGCACACGTCCGGCCTGAAGGGCGAACCGATGTCGCGGATGAAATCGCGCCCGCAGTCGTACTCGCGGTAGAGCACTATATCGCCCTGCCCGCCGAGGAGCTCGCGCAGCGACGCGCGGTAGCCGGCGTCGTCGTCGACGATGGCGAGCTTGACCGGGGGATGGGGCGCGGTGGTCACTCAATACACCTCGGAAGCATGATCTGTGGCATCCCGGCGCGATTTTGTCGATACAAATATCACGTGCCCTCATTCATCGGCATCGTTTCCGGCGCCGCGGGACCGGTCTCCCCCGGCGGTGTCATCCTTAACTTTCTTCAAGTCCTTCGCCAGCTCGAGCGCGATCTTTTCCGCAGCGAAGGGCATTTCCTCTATCAAAAGCTTCGCCTGATCGGCCGAATACTCCTGGAGCGATTTCTTTACCCCGAAATCCCGCGACCTGTACCAGAAATCCGTGCTCCAGATCTTTTTCCCCGTCCGGTCATACAGTGTGGCCCTGGTCGTGATGGTCAATCCACCGTACAGGGTGACCCAGAACTGCGACACCTCGACAACGAGTACCGATTCGTCTTTGTTCTCGTATTTCTTCCCGACGGGCTTCTGTTCGAGCACGGTCGGCGGCCATGCCGGCATCTGCGCCGAGGCCGCCTCGACCAGCTTTTTAAGAACGAGCTCGCCGAGGTCCGGAACGATCCTCTTGTCCTCCACGGTCCCCGTCGAGGCCCTTTCTATCGCGTACCCGGCCGGCACCGTCAGCAAACCTCCCAGCCCGACCAGGCTCGCGCCAATAACACTTCCGATCGTTTTAAATTCTATATCCGCGGTTTTTTTCCAGACTCCATGCACCCTTTCCACTTTCCGGTAATCGGTTTTACGAAGCGTTACGTTACCACCGCATGAAAGCACAAGCAGACATACGAGCACCGATACCCCTGTAATTCGATATGTTTTCACCGCGCGACCTCCAAACACTGAATGGTAGTATCCACGAGCCCCGGTAATTGCTTTTCGGCGATCGACGCAGGCTCCGGTATTTGCGGCCCGACAGATGGGAGGGTCGCATGCGGCAGGGATTTTGTCTGTCAAACAGTTTGACGGGGGGAGGTAATTTCTTCGTTCGGTTTCCGCCTCATCCGGAACGACTCGAATTCTCCGGTCCGGCCCGGGGGAATCACGCATCGCGCGGGCCGCGGGGAGGTCGACGCGCGTCACGCGGAAATCCGTCCGGACGACATACCGGCGCGGCTGAAAAATTTAAAAGCGTAATCCCCGGCGATTCACGTTTAATCCGGCTCGCCGTACGATGACGTTTGATTACGCGAATAAGGGTCGCTCTCCCGGAGTGACGTCACGGTCAGCGCGAAGGCACGATCTCGAAGCCCTGCTCCCTGAAATGCGGATCGAAGGTGAAGGCTCTCTGTATTCCCGATCGTCTCATGCACTCGAAACTCGCGCAGTCCACAAGGCTCAGGCGCCGCCTTCCCGCGGCGAGAAGCATCGCCATCGCGGTCCGGTGCGTTGCCTCATCCACCCGGCGGATGTCGAATACCGGGAGAACGTCGTTCTCGAAGAGCGCGACCGCCTCGATCCCGACGCGCGCCTGCAGAAGAGCCACCGTTTCAACCAGGATATAATTGGTCACGACGAGGGGCGCATCGCCCGAAAGCGCCTCCGCCCAGGCTTTGCGGGCGGATGAATGGAATTCGTCGTCGGCGTTCATGACCGCCAGTATCGCGGAGGTGTCCACAAACAGCGGCATGGCCTAGCGGTATATGTCGGAGAGATGATCGTCGTGGGCGCGGGCAAGATCGCGGCCGGCGCGGATTTTCCCCGCGGCTGAGAGCGCCCTGCTCCGCACGTCCTCCTCGGAGGGACGAGTCGGTCTTTCGATGACAAGGTCCACCGCCCGGCGGATTATTTCCGCCATGGAAACTCCCTGTCTGGCGGCGATCCGTTTCAGCTTTTCAGCCTGTCGATCGGTAAGCTGTATCTGTGTACGTACCATGGCGTCCTGTGATTACATGATTACAGTTATGATTTAATGATATCATCAAAACTGCGCTGTGTCAACCCAAATACCGCACTCGAAACCATTTTCCGGCGAATTGACCTTTCACGAAAAACCGTGACATCGCGAGGACCGGAGAGCACGGGCTTGCCCCCCTTGCCCTCCGGAAGGGCACGCCATGATTATTGGCCTTTTAATAAAAATACGGTCAGCGCGCTGACCGTATTTCACAGAGGCCCGGATTGGCGTCGAAATGACGGTTACCGCGCCCCTCACTCCCACACATTCGGCTGCGCGCCGATCTCGCGCGCTATGGTCGCGATCTGCGCCTCGAGCTCGGCGTCCTCCCGCACGGTGGCGGTCTTATTGTAGAGCACGCTGCCCTTCTCCCCGTCCACCACGCTCACGGCGATTATGCGGCTCTGCCCCAGTTTGCTCACCCGGCCGGTGAGCGCGCGGTTGGCGCTGCGCCGGTCGCCCGCGGCGCGGTAGAGCACCCGACCGGCCCCCTTCGACGCGACGAGCGCGGAGTAGACCTTTTTCGAGATGTCCTCGGCCTCGGCGGTCTCCACGCCGTTAGGGGCCAGGCGCGTAACGACCAGGCGCGCCTTCGCCGCCGGGGCCTTATCCTCCGGCGCGGCCGCCTTCGTTTCGCCCGCGGGCGCGCCCTTCTCCTTTTCGTCATCGGCCTTCGGCGCGTCCCTTTCCGCGGCCGGGGCGAGGCCCAAGCGCCAGCGGAAGAACTGCTCCACGTACTCCGGCGGCGTGCAGGCGATGCCGGCGATCGGCCGCAGCTGTGAAAGCTCGCGGAACCAGGCTTCGTCGGCGGCCTCCATCGCGGTGATCCTCACGCCGTTTCCTTCGATTACGGCCTTCTTCCCCGCCTCCAGAACGAACCGCTGGAAGTCGTTCTTCTCGCCTGAGACGGTGAGCGCGCCCTCTTTCACCATTAGAACCACACCTTTCCCCTCAAGAGCCGCATGGAACAGGGTGCCCCGCACCGCCGCCCTAATTCCGGCGACCTTCAACTCGAATCGACCGCCCACAACCAGTTTCTCGATGAAGAAAGAGGCCTTACCGGCGATAAGCTCCAGCACCGTCTCTCCGGCCGACGAGTCCGGCCGCGCCGGCAGGGTGACCAGGCGGAACTCGGTTTTCTCGAATACCTGGGTGAGGTTGTCGGCCCCGCACTGGATAAAGGCCGTTGATTTCGCGCCGGTCTTCACCGCGTCGTCGCGGTACAGTGGCATCTTCACGACCGCCGGTTCGGCGCCGCTCCCCGCTTTCAGCACCTCGACCGTCCCCATGAAGAAGTCGAGGAAGGCGAAGGTGGCGGGCTGTTTCGCGCAGGAAAAATGCGCGGCGAGCGCCGACAGCAGGATGCCGGCGAAAAGCGCGATAAGGGATTTTTTCATGGAGGTGTTTCCTTTTTGTATTTATTTGGAGCTACTGTTTCCGCGCGGCCGAAGGCGGGGTCACGTGATCCCGCCCGCATACACGCCCGGTCCGGCGAGGATTTTTGCATGACGTCCTGTCTCCATTACAAGGCCTGGCAGGGTGAACCCCAGGAGACCATGTTTACACATTCACCGTCACATGTCGGAACATCACAGGGTGGTGGCCGCGATCCAACACCGCCCGGATTGACACAGACATGGACCATTTCTATCTCAAATGTAAATGTGCCGTCATTCGTGGGAATGGAAACGAGTGTACTTCTGTTGACATGGGCGCAATCGGAGTTGAACCTGATTTCGAACGATGTCGTATTGCCGGCCGCAATGACGCCGCTCGGCTGCAGGAGAACCGTATAGGTCGAAGAACCGGCCAAGGACACCCTCGGCGTCCCGCTGAGCATAAGGGGACCGGAGCCGTTGTTGGTAATATTGAAAACGAGAGTGATCAACGCCGGTTGGCATCTGTTCCCATACTGGCAGGACCATATATCATCCCGGTTGATAACCTCCCCCGTTGACAACGAAAGGGCCATCCGGCTTTCCAGGTACCCAGCGCTGGATCTGTCGTTAGGATTGTCACGTGCCGTATTTACCAATCCGCAGTCAAAACGGCACAGGCTTACAACGACGCCGAGCAGAATTGCAATCCGGAATACTCGTTTCTTCATGAGCTTCCTCCTGGTTATTTCCTTTCCCGACTATCTTTATCATCGCGCGTATAGAAAGCCGCCCATCACCGA
>CAZEAH010000054.1:0-10524 GCA_964510075.1 uncultured Leptospirales bacterium
ATCATTTTAATCAAAAAAATTAATAGCACTTTTTCAGATTTGCAACAAGTCTATTTTAGTTATCGGTATATACTTAATTCTTTCCTACTTCCCCCCCGGAAAGAATACTTGACACCCCCGCGCCGCACCACTTCCATTCACCCCATGGACCTTTCCCTTAACGGCACCCAGCTTATGGTGCGGAAGGCGGTACGCGCCTTCGCGCGCGAGGCACTCGAGGAATGGGCGGGCGTGCTCGACCGCGAGTCGCGAGCGCTGCCGCCCGAGGTGACGGCCGAGATGGGCCGTATCAACCTGTGGGGAATCCAGGCGCCCGCCGAATACGGCGGCGCCGCCCTGGACTCCATAAGCTACGCGATCGCCATAGAGGAGCTCTCGCGCGTGAGCGCCTCCGTGGGCCTTGGGGTCACCGTGCACAACTCCGTGTGCCTTGCGCCGCTCCTCAAATACGGCTCCGCCGGGCAGATCGAGCGTTACGCGCGCGACCTCGCAAGCGGGCGGAAGATCGGCGGCTTTACCGTCACCGAGCCGCAGGCCGGCTCCGACGCCGCGTCCATCCGCACAACGGCCGTGCCGGACGGCGACTGCTACCTCGTCAACGGCCAGAAAACCTTCGTCACCAACGGCGGCACCGGCGAGGTGTTCCTGGTGGCAGCCACGCTCGATCCGCGCAAAAAGGCCGGCGGCATCGCCGTTTTCATCATGGAAAAAAGCATGCCCGGATTCGAAGCCGGGAAGATCGAGGACATGATGGGAATGCGCGGCAATATGGTCTCCGAGCTCTACTTCAACAACGTGCGCGTCCCTAAGGAGAACGTGCTGGGCCGCCCCGGTGACGGTTTCAAAATATCCATGCAGGCGCTCGACATGGGGCGCATCGGCATCGCGGCGCAGGCACTGGGCATCGGCATGGCGGCCTACGAGGCCGCGGCGAGGTACGCGGCGGGACGCCGCCAGTTCGGGCGCCCCATCGGAAGTTTTCAGGGCGTCGCCTTCAAGCTCGCCGAAATGAAGACCGGCCTGGACGCGGCGCGTTTGCTTATCTACCGGGCCGCGCACCTCAAGGACCGGGGGCTCCCCTACTCCGTCGAATCGGCCATGTGCAAGCGCTACGCGTCCTCGACGGCCATGGACGTCTGCCGCGAGGCGCTGCAGGTCTTCGGCGGCTACGGCTACGTGAAGGACCTGCCTGTGGAGCGCTACTTCCGCGACGCGAAGATCACCGAAATATACGAGGGGACCTCCGAGGTGATGAACATCATCATCGGTAACGCCATCATGAAGGAATTCGAGAGGATATGAGCATGCTCTCCATACTGGTGTGCGTAAAACAGGTCCCGGAGGCCGGGCGCGCCGCATTCGACGCGAAGACCGGAGTAATCGACCGCGCGTCCGCCGGCAACATCGTCAATCCGGACGACCTCCACGCGCTCGAAACAGCGCTCTCCATTAAGGACGCCGGCGGCGCGCGCGTCACGGCGCTCAGCATGGGCCCGCCCCGGGCGCGCGAGGCGCTGTACGAGGCCGCCGCGTACGGCGCGGACAGGTGCGTGCTCCTGTGCGATCCGCGCTTCGCCGGGTCCGACTCGCTTGCCACCAGCCGGGCCCTCGCGCGCGCCATACGGAAGCTCGGCCCCTTCGACCTCATCGTCACCGGGCGCGAGGCCATCGACGGAAACACCGGCCATGTGGGCTACCAGCTCTCGGAGCTGCTGGGACTGCCGCTGGTCACACGCATCCACCGTTTCTGCATCGATAACGGCCGCGCCACGATCGAACGCCTGTACGGTCACGAGTACCAGAAGATCCGCGCCGCGCTCCCCCTCATCTTCGCCGTGGGGCGCGACGACAACCGCATGCGCTTCCCGCGCCTGGCCGACATCGCGCTGAGTTCCGGCGCTCCTATCGAGGAGCTCTCGATGGACGACATCGGAGGCGACGCGGCCGAATACGGCCCGGCAGGATCGCCGACCGTGGTCGTCGACACGCGCGTTTTCAGCCATACGCGTTCGCGAAATTCCATTGAAGGCGACACGGCCGAGAAGGCGGAGGCGATCGTGCAACGCCTGAAGAAGCACGGCATACTGCATTACTGAGGAAGTCCATGGACGCCGCGGGCACAATCGAAAGGAATCACCGGGATGTGTGGGTCTTCGCCGAGATACAGGACCACGAGCGGGTGCTCGAGGGCGCGCTCGAGCTCATCACGCGCGGGCGCGAACTCGCCGACACGCTGGGAGAGCGGCTCTGCGCGCTGGTGTTCGCCCTCGACGCCGAAGAGTACCTGCCCGTCATCGAGCGCTGCGGCCCCGACCGTATTTTGTACGCGAGCGATCCGGCGCTCAAACATTACGACGACCGCATCGTACCCGATCTCTTCGCCGGCCTCATACGCGAGCACCGGCCCTCTGTCGTGCTCTTCCCCGCGACCGAGGCGGGGGCCGATCTCGCTCCGCGCCTTGCCGCGCGCTTCGGTACCGGCCTTACCGCACACTGTACGGGACTCTCGATAGCCGACCTCCCCGGCTACGGCGAAAAGCTCCTCGTAATGGAACGCCCGGCCTACGGCGGCAACGCCATTGCAACCGTCGTCTGCCCGCACGCCCGCCCGCAGATGGCCACGGTTCAGCAGGGCGTCTTCGAAAAACGGGAACGCCCCGGAGTGCGCACGGAGATCGTGCGCCTGCCCTTCTCCGCGCCGGCCGATCAGGGAACAATAGAAAGCCTCGAGGCCCCGCTCCGCTGGGACCGGCCGGCGGTGCCGCTCGAGCAGGCGCGGGTGGTTGTGGCCGGCGGGCGCGGACTGGGATCGAAAAGGAACTTCGAGCGCCTCTACGAACTGGCATCCCTGCTCGGGGGCGAGGCGGGCGCCACGCGCGTCCCCGTATTCAATCGCTGGTGCGGGGAGGAGCGCATGATCGGACAGACGGGAAGGACCATCCGCCCCCGCCTCTACATGGGCTTCGGCATCTCCGGGCAGATACAGCATACGGCGTCCATCGTGGAGTCGGAGATCATCGTTTCGGTGAACACCGACCCCGAAACGCCCATGGCGGAAATGGCGGACTATGTCATAATCGACGACGCCTCCGCCATGCTCGACGCGATTATAGCGCGCCTCAAAGCGGAGAAGAGAGACTGAGGCGCATTCCTTTCGCGGTGTTCCTTAACTGATGCCATCGGCCGGGGCGGCGGCCTGGAAGACCAGAATGCGGGAAAAGTAGAGACACTCACGCACAGCTCTCGGCTCAGGACCTGACCGCCCCTGTTCCAGGCCCCGACACCCACCAAAATCCGTCAATACTTCCCATATTCCATCGTTTGCTTTCGATGCCACGTAAAAATTCCCAAATTTATATTGACATGCAGAGGCCATCGTGGCACAAAATGAGTGAGCGCTTACTCATTTTGTACGGCGATGTTGACCGTCGCGGCGCGAGCGTATATACTGATTTGGAGAGCGGAGGACGGCCATGAATTTCACCGGACTGACCGTGGGCATACCCAGGGAGATAATGGAGCACGAGTTCCGGGTTGCGGCGATACCCGAGACCGTCAAAAAGCTCGTAGCCGAAAGCGCGAAGGTGCTGGTTGAGGCCGGAGCGGGGAGCGACGCCCATTTTTACGACGATGAATACCGCGCCGCCGGTGCCACGATCGTGGACGACTGCGAGAAGATATACGCCCAGGCCGACATCATCATGAAGGTCAAGGAGCCGCTTTACAACGAGGCTAAAAAGAAGCACGAGGTCGCCATGATGAAGAAGGGACAGCTCCTGGTCACCTTCCTGCACCCGGCCTCGCCCTCCAATCACACCATGGTGAACGACCTCGCCCGGCAGGGAGTGACGGGCCTCACGCTGGACGGGATACCTCGCATAACGCGGGCTCAGTCAATGGACGCGCTTACCTCCATGAGCACGGTCGCAGGCTACAAGGGCGTTATAATGGCCGCCGACGAGCTGACCAAGTTCCTGCCCATGGTCGGCACGGCCGTCGGCGTCATTCAGCCCTCGCAGGTGTTCGTGGTAGGCGCGGGCGTGGCGGGGCTCCAGGCGCTCGCCACGGCGAAGCGCCTCGGCGCCATGGTATATGCCGCCGACATACGCCCCGACGCGGCCGAGCAGGCGAAAAGCCTCGGTGCGAAAATCGTGGACACGCTCGTGCCGCAGGACATGGCGATCGGCAAGGGAGGGTACGCGCTCGCGCTGCCCGACGAGTGGCTTACGAAGGAGCGCGCGGCGATCCGCGAGACGGTCATAAAGTCCGACATCATCGTACTCTCGGCGCTGGTGCCCGGAAGGATCGCCCCCATCCTGGTCACCGAGGACATGGTAAAGGAGATGCGATCGGGCTCGGTGATCGTGGACATAGCCGTCGATCAGGGCGGCAACTGCGAGGCGACCGACCCCGGCCATACCTGCGTGAAGCACGGGGTGACGATCATCGGCACCAAAAACATCCCCGGCTACGTCCCGACCAGCTCTACATGGATGTTCGCGCACAACATTTATAATTTCGTTTCATACCTTGTAAAGGATGGAAAGATCGCCATCGACCGCAGCGACGAGATCGTCGCTTCCTCACTCGTCACCATCGACGGCGCCCTGGTCCATGCCGGGGCGCTCGAGGCTATCGCCGCGGCAAAGAAGGGGGCCTGAGCATGGAATTCCTTGTACTGCTGGCCGTATTCCTTGTCTCAGCCGTCGCTGGTTACCGGCTCATATCCAACGTCCCGTCGCTTCTGCACACGCCGCTCATGTCGGGCATGAACGCCCTCTCCGGTGTTACGGTGCTCGGCGCGCTCGTCGCGGCGGCGCTCGCGCTCCACAGCGGAAGCAGGGTGCTGGGAATCGCCGCCATCATTCTGGCTGCGATCAATGTGGTCGGGGGCTTCATGGTCACCGACAGGATGCTTCGCATGTTCAAATCGGGGAAGTGACGCCATGACACTCGGAATCTACGAAGCCGCGGGCATCGCCGTCATTCTGGCGGTCCTGGCGGGCATACGGCTGATGAGCTCCGTCGAGCGGGCGCCGCTCGGAAACGGTCTTGGCGCGATCGCCATGCTCGGGGCAATCGCGCTGGTCCTGTGGCACAACGGAATCGTCGACGCGGCGGAGCTCTACGCGGCGATGGCGGCCGGAGCGCTCGCGGGCGCGCTTATGGCCCTGCGCGTCACGATGATCCGCATGCCGCAGATGGTCGCGCTTCTCAACGGCCTGGGCGGCGGCGCCTCTCTTCTCGTGGCGCTCTCGGTCATATTCGAAAGCCACGACGCCATGGACATTTCAGCACGCGCCACGGGACAGCTCGCGCTCATCATCGGCGCCGTCACGCTGTCCGGAAGCCTGGTGGCCGCCGGGAAGCTCCAGGGAGTCCTTCCGCAGCGTCCGGTGCGTCTGCGCGGCGCGGGCGCGGCCTCCGTGGTGATCCTTGCGGCGCTCGGGGTGCTCGCCGTCATTGCCTCCCTCACCGACGCCGAGAAGGCGGCCATCGTCTCGCTCGTCGTCCTCGCGCTCGCGCTCGTCTTCGGAGTGCACTTCACGCTGCCCATCGGCGGGGCCGACATGCCGGTCGCCATCTCGCTCCTCAACTCGTACTCGGGCCTCGCGGCCTCCGTCTGCGGGTTCGCGATCAACGATATTCTTCTCGTATCGATAGGCGCCGTGGTGGGCGCGGCGGGGCTCATCCTCACGCGGATAATGTGCCGCGCCATGAACCGGTCGCTCATCGACGTGCTGACGGGAGGGACCGCGCGCGTCGACACGGCCGCGGTAAAAACCGAAACGCCGGCTAACGTACCGACCGCCGTGCAGGGCCCGGCGAACCAGGCCGACCCGGCGGCGCTTCTGGCCTCCGCGTCGAGCGTCATCATCATCCCCGGATACGGCATGGCGCTGGCGCAGGCGCAGGCGCAGGTGCGCGCGCTCTACGACCTTCTCGAATCGCGCGGAGCGTCGGTACGTTTCGCGATCCACCCGGTGGCCGGGCGCATGCCCGGACACATGAACGTGCTTTTGGCCGAGGTGGACATTCCCTACGACCGCCTTGTGGAGATGGAGTCCATCAATCCGGAGTTCGCCTCGACCGACGTCGCGCTCGTCGTCGGCGCGTGCGATGTGGTGAACCCCGCGGCCAACAGCGCCGAGGGAACGCCGATCTACGGCATGCCCGTGCTCCGCGCCGAGGACGCGAAAAGCGTCATAGTCTGCAACATGGACCGGCGCCCCGGCTACTCCGGCGTGGAAAACACGCTCTACGCGATGCCGAAGGTCTGCTTCGTGGAGGGAAACGCCGCCGAGACGCTGGAGGGGCTCATCACGCGCCTGGGGGCCGGATCGCCCGCGTCGTGACCGCGGCGCCGGACGGGCAGCGCGTTTTTACCGTTTATTCACGTTTTATTCGTTAAATCCACGACGGGCGGTGATACACTGAATTGACAATACCGTGAGGAAACCGATGAACGAAACGATACAACAGAACGATTACGAGATCATATCCAAACATTGCCCCAAGTGCGAGTCGCTGGTGATGGCCGCCGTGGTGCGCACCTCGAGCGGGGCCGTCTACAAGTACCGCGACGTGAAGTGCTCGCGCTGCGACTGGTACACACCCTCGGCAAGCGCGGAAGGCTCCCGCTAGACTTCAGACGTATATGGCGCGGCCCGGCGCGGGAAGTATAACGCGCGTATCGGGACACAGCGCCGCGACCGTCCGCACGAACTCCTTCATTCGCACCATGGGCAGATGCCGGCTTCGCGCGCCGAGCGGCCTGAAGAAATCATCGAAGTGCGTCGGGATAAGCGTTTTCGCACAACAGGCGACGGCGGTGCTTTCCAGGTACGCCCCGGTATTTCCCCTCCCGGCGATGCACAACAGCAGTACATCGGCACGCAGGCTTCCGAACATCCCCGAAAAATGACCCGCGCTTCCGTGATGCACGATGGTGCCCAGCGGGTGTTCGATGACGAGCGAGAAGACCGTTCCGAGGCGATAGGCGGCGGCCGGAGCGGGAGGCGAAAGCGGCTTATCGATGGCGCCCGGGTACGGCGTTCGGCCGAACAGGCCGAAGCCGTGGACGCTTTCCACGAAGCGCACGGCGAAAGCGCCGACACGGTACACGTCGCCGGGGCCGACACTCCTGATGCGGCTTTCGTTAAGCCCGGCGCCCCGGCCGACGTTCGCCGCGCTTTCGGAACCGACAAGCACGGCTCCGGTCTGTTCCGCAAAGAAGGGCGCGTCGAGGGCGTGGTCGAAGTGGGAGTGGCTCACTACCACGGCCCCGGCCGAACCGCCGCCGGTGAGACCGATCCAGCGGCGCACCAGGTCGACGCGCGGCGGAAGGGGCAGCCCCGCGAGCACGCGCAAGAGCGAATAACGACTCACATAGGGGTCTATGTAGAACGAGTCGCGCCCGTCGGCGACGAGGAAGCCTGCCGTACCCATCCAGGTAATGGACAGGCCGCGTTCGGCGTTCTCCGGGCGAGGTGCCACGCCGGGCCCCTACAGCCAGCCCTGGCGAAAGACGTCGCGCGCGTGATACGAGATCACCATATCGGCCCCGGCGCGGAATATCCCCGTAAGAATCTCAGTTACCAGCATGCGCTCGTCGGCGTAGCCGAGCGCGGCGGCGGCTTTGACCATAGAGTACTCCCCGCTCACGTTGTAGGCGCATACCGGCACGTTGACGGTCTCGCGCACGCGGCGGATGATGTCCAGGTACGCCAGCGCCGGCTTCACCATCACGATGTCGGCCCCCTCGTCGATGTCGAGCAAAACCTCCTTCTCCGCCTCCAGCGCGTTGCGGCAGTCCATCTGGTAGCTCCGCCGGTCGCCGAACTGGGGCGCGCTTCCCGCGGCCTCGCGGAACGGCCCGTAGAATGCCGAGGCGTACTTGGCCGCGTACGAGAGGATGGGCGTGTCGATGAATCCGTTTTCATCCAGCGCGTCGCGGATCGCCGCCACGCGCCCGTCCATCATGTCCGAGGGGGCGACGATGTCGGCGCCGGCCTGTGCGTGCGAGACCGCCGTGCGCGCCAGAAGCTCGAGCGTGGGATCGTTCAGTATCCGGCCGTCCTTCACTATGCCGCAGTGCCCGTGGCTCATGTATTCGCAGAGGCACACATCGGTGATGACGCACGCCTCGGGCATGCGCTCTTTCACGGCGCGCACGGCCCGCTGGACAACCCCGTCGGGAGCGCAGGCCGATGAGGCCGATTCGTCCTTTACGGCCGGAATACCGAACAGCAGAAGGTAACCGATTCCCAGAGTGAGGTCGGCCTCCACGTCGCGAAGGAGGGTGTCGATGGAAACGCGGTCGATGCCCGGCATCGAAGCGATCGGCTCGCGGTCCGCGCCGGTTTCGGTGACGAAATGGGGCATGATGAGGCGCCTTCTGTCAACGGACGTTTCGGCGGCCAGGTTGCGTATCGCGGCGCTCGCGCGCAGGCGGCGGGGACGTATATCGGTATACATGCGGTTTCTCCGGACGGATAATTGCGCGGCGGGGGCCGCTCGAGCAGTGTGTCCCATACGGGCGGAGAGTCAATCATTTTAGGGTGGAGGACAAGGCCACGGGCACCCGGCAGTACGGACCGTACGCACGGTGGCGCGAACGCCATGACCCGTACGGAGCCGGGCTCCGGCACCGTACGGCAGGGGATTACCCTCCCCCGCTCTCATCAGTGCACGCACGATGAAGCGAAAATAAACGATCACACGGGCAAGGGACTGTAGCCCCATGCATCCGCCTCTGAGGCCGCGGTCGTTCCGCCGGACGCAAGCCGGGGGGCGATATAAATAATTGCGTTTGCCCGCAGCCATGCTAGAATACCGGTATCGGCCAAGAGAAAACTTTATTGCCATATTTTGCATTAAATGGAAACATTGTTTTCGTCTTGACAGGGGCGGGGACGCCGGGAGTATATCCCATACGATCAAAAACAAAGGAGCAGGCTATGATACTACTGAATCCGAAAAAATTCGCGAACACCTACCCGGACGAAAAGACGAAACAGATCATGCTCAAGACGATAGAATTCTTCGAGACCAAGGGGCTCGGTAAAATCCTGGATGACGACCACAAATACGTCTGGTACCAGGACTTTCTGGACTTCCAGAAGAAGGAGGGCATTTTTAAAACTCTTTTCACTCCCGCGGGCTACGGGGACGCAGACTCGCGCTGGGACACCACGCGCATCACCGACTACGCCGAGATACTCGGCTTTTACGGCCTGGCATACTGGTACACGTTCCAGGTGTCGGCTCTGGGGCTGGGCCCCATCTGGATAGGCAAGAACGAGGAGATCAAGCAGCGCGCGGCAAAGCTCCTCAAAGAGGGCGCGATCTTCGCCTTCGGCCTTTCCGAAAAAGAGCACGGCGCGGACATTTACTCCAGCGATATGATGCTCTATCCGCAGGGAGACGGCACCTACCGCGCCAACGGCGACAAGTACTACATCGGCAACGGCAACAAGGCCGCCATGGTCTCGACCTTCGCCAAGATGGCCGACACCGGCGATTACGTGTTCTTTGTGGTCGACTCGCAGCACGAGAAGTATGAATGCGTGAAGAACGTCATCGAGAACCAGTCGTACGTGGCCGAGTACGTTCTGCACGACTATCCCATCACCGAGGCCGACATCACCGACAGGGGCCGCGACGCGTGGGACGCCTCGCTGAACACCATCAATATCTGCAAGTTCAACCTGGGCTGGGGCTCGATCGGCATCGCGACCCACTGCTTTTACGAGGCTATGGAGCACGCCGCGAACCGCAACCTCTACGGGATGTACGTAACCGACTTCCCTCACGTAAAACAGCTCTTTACCGACGCCTACTGCCGCCTTGTCGCCATGAAGCTCTTCGCGCTGCGCGCCACCGACTACATGCGCTCGGCGAGCGCCGCCGACAAACGGTATCTGCTGTACAACCCCATGGTCAAGATGAAGGTCACCACCCAGGGCGAAGAGGTCATCAACCTTCTCTGGGACATCATCGCGGCGAAGGGATTCGAAAAGGACACCTACTTCCACATGGCCGCGCGCGACATTCGGGCGCTTCCCAAGCTCGAGGGGACGGTTCACGTCAACATGGCGCTCATCATCAAGTTTATGGCCAATTACTTCTTCAATCCCGGGCAGTTCCCGGAAGTGCCCCAGCGGCGCGACGCTAAGAACGACGACTTCCTCTTCGACCAGGGCCCCACGAAGGGCCTGGGGAAGATCCAGTTCCACGACTACAACATCGCCTACAACAGCGTGAACATCCCCAACGTCGAGGTCTTCAAGAAGCAGATCGAGGTGCTCAGGGAGTTCCTGGCGACGGCCACTCCGTCGGAGGAGCAGAGCAAGGACATCGACTTCCTGCTCATCATCGGCGAGCTCTTTACGCTCGTGGCCTACGGCCAGCTCATTCTGGAAAACAAGAAGATCTACAATGTCGAGGACGACCTCGTCGACCAGATCTTCGATTTCATGGTGCGCGACTTCTCCAAATACGCCCTGCAGCTTTACTCCAAGC
>CAZEAH010000055.1:0-10479 GCA_964510075.1 uncultured Leptospirales bacterium
GGCTTCCGCTGGACAGGGCCGCAAAGATCGCGAGCTTTGCCTCGTCGCGCGTGGTGGCCCAGGTGGGCGCGCGCCTTTCGTCGAGGCTCGATACCGGTCAGATCGGGATATAGATCGTCCGGCCCGGGCGCAGTTTCGCCGGGTTCTGGATGTTGTTGATGAGCATGATGGTTTCGGGATTGCTGTTATAGCGCGCGGCGATTTTATTGATCGATTCTCCCCGGCGCACCACGTGCTTTTTGATCGCCGTAAACCTGATCGCGTAGCCGGTGTCGTCGCTTTCCTCGAGCGCGCGTACCGCCTCGACCGGGAGCCGGAGCCGGTAGTCGCGCGCGTAGACGGGCGTAAGCACTGACTTGAGCTGCGGGTTGAGCGCGCGTATCTCCTCCACCGTGACGCCGGCCACGCGCGCGAGGCGCTCAAGGTGGGCCGGAAATTCGAGCTCGATGACCCCGATCTCCCGCGGCTCGCGCCCTTCCATCTCTTCCGTCAATCCGAAGATGTCCCGGTTTTTGAAGATCACCATGAGCGCCGCGTAGCGCGCCACGTACTCGGAGGCCGCGCGGCGCAGCGCGCCCGCCTTCTTGAGGGCCGGCAAAGTGGCGCGGCCGGTTTTGATCATGGAGCGCCGAAGATAGCCGGCCCCCCCGTTATACGCGGCGAGCGCGAGGTCCCACGAGCCGAATACCGAGTTGAGATTGGCCAGGTGACGCATGGCCGCGGCCGTCGATTTCTCGACGTCGCGCCGCTCATCCACCCACGCGTCGTCCCGCAGTCCCAGGATTTTCGCCGTTCCTCCCAGAAACTGCCACAGCCCCACGGCACGGCTCCGCGATACGGCGACCGGGCTGTACCCGCTTTCGAGAAGGGGCAAGAGGGCGATGTCGGGAGGAGCTTCCGGAGTTTCGAGCACGATCCGGCGTACCTCGTCGAGATAGAGCTCCGAGCGCTGAAATGCGCGGATCGTATAGGGCCGGCCCCCGGTAAGATAGACGTGGATGAATTTGCGCACCTCGGGATCGTCGCAGATTGACAGATCGTTGACGGCGTCAAACAGGCATTTCCCACCGTCGGCGGGTTCCGCCTTTCCCGTGTCGACTGAAGGAGTCGAGGCGCCGGGGATGCGGGCCAGACCACCCAGCGTCCAGGCGTACAGACCTCCGGCGCGCGGCGGAGATGCGGACAGCATAAAGGCGGCGGTTACGAGCACCACGGTGACGCGGGATTTTGTCCAAAATATACGCATAAGGGATACCATTGTGCCTCTTTCCTTCGGGGTGACAAGAAAAATTCAGGTTGGGTGTGGAGGGCGGTTTTACAACAGCAAGGGCAATATTATGGTTGCAAATTAAATGGCACCTGGATATTATATTGTATTACAAAAGATGTATATATAAATTTACGTAAGAGGGGTAGACGAAATGAAGGATCCTAAGAAAGACGCTCTCTGCAGGGAGGCGTACGCCAAACTCCTGCCCAATATTGCGGACTACGTGGCCCTCTACGCGAAAGAACGCCCGAAGGACACGGCGATTATCGAGCACAATACCGGTGAGGTCGTTTCCTGGAAACAGTTCAACACGTCGGTGTCCGCGTTCGCGGCAAAACTGCTTTCGATAGGGATAAGGAAAGGCGATATCGTCGCAACCAGCCTGCCGCTGCTTAAAGAGCACGTGTATCTTATCCACGCCTGCTACCGGATCGGAGCGATCATCGCTCCGCTCGACCTGCGCCTGAAGGCGAAAGAGGTGCAGTACTGTATGGACAAAATGAAACCCAGGGCCTATTTCTTCCTGGGAAAGACCCCGGTGGCGGACTTCAGGCCCCTCATACAGGAGGTCATGCAGGGTTCCCCCTATGTGAAGCACTGGGTGCAGTTCCAGAAGGAGGCCGACCTCATCATGGAAGGAGCCGTCGGCATAACCGAGTTCGTCAAGGATATCAAGAAAGTCTTCATCAAGAGTATATTCACGGGTGCCGTTAAAAAGGCACGGAAGCTCGTCGGCAAGCGCGACGCGTGCCTGATCATCTTCACCACCGGCTCCACGGGTTCGCCGAAACCGGCGCTCCTGTGCCACGAGAGCATCCTCATCCAGAACATAGGTCTGGCCGTCGCCTTCGAGCTCGGCATCAACGACCGCATGCTCATCAACCTTCCGCCCTCGCACGTGGGATGCACCACCGAACAGCTGGGCACCACGGTGTACGGCGGCGGCGTTTCGGTGATCCTTCACATCTTCGATCCGAAGCTCAGCCTCGAGGCGATCCAGAAACACAAAGTGACCGTGCTCGGCCAGATTCCCGCGCTCTTCAACATTGAATGGAGGCTGCCGGAATACAAAGACTACAATCTCTCGTCGCTCCGCTTCGCGCTGTACGGCGGACAGGCCGTGTCGCGCGAGTTTCTGGTGCGCATGAAGGAAATGGCCCCGCGTATCGGCACGGGCCTTGGGCTTACCGAGACGGCTGGTTTCTGCACCTATACCAATGTCGACGCCGGCGTCGACGAGCTCGTTCAGGGAATCGGCTTCGACAGCGTCCTGTGCCCCATCAGCATCCGCGACGTCATGAAGGCCGACGGAACGGCGGGCGCCGAGAAGCCGAAGGGCGAGATCGGTGAGATATGCTTTTCGGGGCCGCAGATTTTTCTCGGCTATCTCGGCGATGAGGCGAACACGGCCAAGACCATTTCGAAGGACGGCATCTGCTACACCGGCGACATGGGCTTCTACGACGAAAAGGGGCTGCACTTCGCCGGGCGCGCGAAGCTCGTCATCAAGCCGAAGGGCTACCAGGTGTATCCCGAAGACGTCGAGGGCCATATCGCCGGTAAGCTCAAGGGCCGCGTATCGATGGTGGCCGTCGTCGGCGTGGAGCACGAGGTGTTCAGCGAGGGCATAATGGCCTTCGTGGAGTGTCTGCCCGAGCAGAGCGTGACGCCCGAAGAGGTGATGAAGGCCTGCGAGGACATCTCGTCGTACTCGCGTCCGTCGCACGTGGTGGTCTTCAAGGCGGGGGAGCTCCCGCTCAACCGCGTAGCGAAGACCGACTACATGGTGCTGAAGGACACCGCGAAGGAGATCGTAAAGGACCTCCGCAGCAAGGGCAAGTGGGACAAGGCCTGAGAGGAGCGCCGGGGAGGGCGCGCGCGTCTTCCCCGGATTATAAACTCAATGTCGTGTGAAATACGCCTCAGCCTCTCCGGACACTGCGTCGAGACCGCGGCGCGCAACGAATTCAAGCGCCTCATGGACGAGTATTTCGCCGGAGCCGGCGAATCGGTCGGAGTGGAGGAGCGCCTCGCGCTTCTGCGGGAATTTATTGAAACGTCCGATTTCAAGGCCCTGCGCGCATCGGACGAGCGCCTCTCGGGGGCCGTCGAGTGCACCGTTACCGTATATCGCGACAGCCGCGGCGGGACCGGGCTGAGAATAACCGAACGGGAGCGTCAATAGAAGGGGCGGCGTCGCCGGTCGCCGCTCCCGGGTATTCATGCGTCGAGTATCTCCCGGAGCTTGAATGCGAGCTCGTCGGGCCTGAAGGGCTTCTGTAAAAACGCGGAGCTCCCCTCGCCCGATATGAGGTCGTGGATCGTCCTGTCGGTATATCCAGAGATAAAGAGCACCCTGATGCCGGGCTTCAATCCGCGCAGCCGCGCGGCGAGCGCGGCCCCGCTGAGTCCGGGCATGACCAGGTCGACTATGGCTATGTGAATGTCGCCTTTATGCGCGCCGCCTGCTTCAAGCGCCTCGTTCCCGTTGCGCGCGGGAAGCGCCCTGTAGCCATGGAGCTCAAGAACGTGGCAGATGAGGCTTCGCACCACGTCTTCGTCTTCGACAACCAGCACGGTCTCGGTTCCGCGGCGCGCCGCGGCTTCTTTCGTCCTGGGGATGCTTTCGGGCTCCGGTTTCTCCGCGCGCGGCAGGAATATGCTGAACACACTGCCCCTTCCCGGTTCGCTCTTCACATCGAGGTGTCCCATGCTCTGCGCCACTATGCCGTATACCGTCGGAAGACCGAGTCCCGTACCCTCCCCCGGGGCTTTGGTGGTGAAAAAGGGCTCAAAAATATGCGCCGCGACCTCCTCGGTGAATCCGTGGCCGGTGTCGCTGACCGTCAGCCGGACGTATTCCCCGTCCTTCATTTCGGGCGAGCAGCTCGGCGAGTCGGCGGGGACGGCGCAGTTTGATGTGGCTATCGTCAGGGTACCGCCGCCCGGCATCGCGTCGCGCGCGTTGACCGCCAGGTTCATTATGACCTGCTCGATCTGCCCCGGGTCCACCTCGATTTTCCAGAGATCTTTCCCCAGGCTGCTTTTCAGCTCGATGTGTTCGCCGATGAGCCGTCGGAGCATGGATTCGATGTTGGTAACGATGGTGTTGAGGTCGACCACGCGCGGCTGCATGACCTGTTTCCGGCTGAAGGCCAGAAGCTGGCGCGTCAGGTGGGCGGCGCGCTCGCCGGCGCGGTTGATCTCCTCTATCTCACGCGCGAAAGGGCTTCCGGCCGGCATCTGCGACAGGATGAATTCGCTGTACCCGTTTATCACGGTAAGGAGGTTGTTGAAGTCGTGGGCTATCCCTCCGGCAAGCCTTCCCACCGCCTCCATTTTCTGCGCCTGCTGGAACTGCTGCTCGAGCCGCTTACGGTAGGTTTCGTCGAAGATGTAGCCGCGCACCTCGACCAGCGCCCCGCCCTCGAAGATACCGGTGGTGTTTGTCACGATATAGACGGGAGAGCCGTCGGCGCGCCGCAGCTCGCGCTCGTGGTAGACGAGCATCCGGTTTTCGCGGATCGAGCGCATGAACGACTCCCAGTCCGCGGCCGATGGGAAGAGGCGCCGGAAATCGGTCCCCATGGCCTCCTCGGTCGACGCAAAGCCGAATATGCGGGCGAAGGCGGGATTGCAGGTGACGATCGTTCCGTCGGCGCCGGAGATGAAGTCTCCGGTGAGGTCTTCCTCGAAAAAGCGGCGGTAGCGCTCCTCGCTTCGGCGCAGCTCGTTCTCCATGCGGTGCTTGTAGAGAGCCATCTCGATCGTGGTGCGCAGCTCCCTCTCCTCGAACGGCTTCAGTATATAGCCGTACGGCTGGGTGAGCTTTGCGCGGTGCAGCGTGGTGTCGTCGGCGTACGCGGTGATGTAGATGATGGGGATGTCGCGCCGTTCGTTGATGGTCATCGCGATCGACACGCCGTCCGCCGAATCGGTCCCGGCCCCTTTCAGTAGTATGTCCATAAGAACAAGGTCGGGCGCGCGTTCCCCGACCATCTCCAGGGCCTGTACGCCGTCGGATGCTATCCGAATATCGCGGTATCCGATCCGTTCGAGCGAGCTCTGGATATCCAGGGCGACGATCACCTCGTCTTCGACGATCAGTATGCCCGGTCCGTTTGCGGGAACTGACACGGCCGCTTCGGTGGATTCTCTTTCATTCATAATGTTTGGGTATATGCAGTATGTGATTACGGTGAGGATCGTATACGCCTTCCGCGGTAAAATCAATAATTTTAAATTGCGCACCTGTCCCCGTGAGAGTGGCGGTAGCGATTTGCGGAGGTCGAAAACCAAAAAACGGTTGTTTTTTGAATCGCGTCCATTTATTATGTGGCGGCAGGTCATATGGAGACGACGGTTTATCATGGAAAGGGTCGAAATCTGGTATCTTACGGACTCAAAGACGGGCGAGGACCTGTCGCAGTCAATCCGGTACCTCGGGCTTTCGGTGAATCTGGTCAAAGGAGCAGATTTCTCGAAGGCGGACATCCTGGGCGGCAATCTCAACGTATTCATAATCGACCTTGCGGAGCGGGATCTTCCGGAAATCATGTCCGTGGTCCGCGACGACCCTCGCCTGAAGGGCTTCCTGAAATTCATCATCCTTAAAAAAACGCTCGTCAGGCAGGCGCTGACGCTCGCGGCCAGCATGCTCCAGGTCGAATTCATAACCAGGCCCGTCGACAAACGGGAGTTCATCCTCCTGCTCGAAAAATCGATCCTTGTGGAGCGCTACAGGGAGATGATGCACAGCGTTTCACGCGACGTGGAGGAGCGTATCGAGACCTTCGAAAGCCTGATGAACATCAACCGAAAGGACCTGTTCGTCACCGAAAAGGAGCGGGACGCCTTTCAGCGCATCATCGAGCACGAAAAACACCTGGTGGCCGAGCAGTCGAGGCTGAACCGCGCGATCCGGGAATTCACCTCGCTGCGCCAGATGGAGATTTTCAACATGAAAGACCGCATAAAGGCGGAGGAGATGCTGGCCGACCTCCGGCGCAAGGAGCTGATGGACGCCAACAGCGTCATCCGGGCCCAGGAGTCCCTCATCGATTTTTCGAGCAGGGAGCTCCACGAGGCAAACAGGATAATCAGCGCCGCGGAGTCCGTGGTGGAGCTCGGCAGGCAGGAGGCCATCTCGCTTCGCGAAGAGCTTGCCGCCGCGACGCGGCGCAACAGCGAGCTTTCCGAGGAAAACGTACGGCTGAAACGCGAGATAGAATCCCTCAGGGGAAACGGTAATCGATAGAGATACGGCATGGAATGGGAAAAGATACTGGCCGATTCGGTCACTGACGGAAAGCTCAAGGAGCTGCATCTCAAGAAAATACCCGTCCTTAAAACCTGCAACAACTGGCGGGAGGTGGAGCCTGTGGGCTGGGTGGACCACCAGATGAAATTCAGTTATTACAAGGGCGGGCTCGTCAAGCTCAAGGGCAATATCTACTTCGTTCCGGAGAAGACGATCAACGCGCTCTCCGAATACATTAACTGGAAATTCCCCGTCACGATCAGCGTCTACAAGGACTAGTCGCCGCCGTCGCTCTCCTCAAACAGCGTGAGCACGGCGTCCTTTTTCTGCGCGGCGCGCACCACCTGGTCCAGGCTCTTCCTGTCGATAACGGCGTAGTGCGGCGCGAGGCGTTCCGCCACCCCCGGATTCAGCGCCACGAGCAGTTCGTCCAGGATTCCCGGATGGCTGCAATGCAGGAGCGTGACGTCGCTTATGCGGACGCGTACGGTCTGCGAGGACCATTCGTTGAGGAGAAAACCGAGGTTCTGGGGAATCCCGTTACGGGCGTACTTCTCCAGGGCGGCTATGAACTCCTGGTGCGACATCCCGCGCTTGTCGGCCCGCACCACCGAGTTTCTGCTGATGCGGGTGTGCAGCATCAGGTCGTCCTTGATAATGTCCGAATGCGCCGCGAGATGGTAGACCGCCTCGGCGGGAACCTCGCGCCGGGGGATGATGAGCGTGAAGTCCGGATTTATGTACACGCTTTTCGCCTCGGCCTCCGGCCGTTCAACCGCCCGCCTCGTCTTCGAGAGCCTGGACGCGGCCTCCATGCCGATGTCGGACAGGAAGTGCGAACTGCCCCTCGTTTCTGTTATTCCGAACAGGCAGAGTATCCTCATGCCGGCGTGATACTGGCGTACAGCCTCCGTGCGCGCGCGGCCGAGGCCCTCGACGGCCTGGGTGTCCGCCCCGGAGAGTGACCGCATGATGAATCTGGTAAACAGCAGGCTTTCGTTCTCGCCGCCGTGGTGCATGATGATCTCGCACAGCCGGGAGAGCGTGTCCGGCCGGGGCATCGAAAACGGCGGCGCGAACAGGCCGTCATCGGTATCCTCGTCCAGAGGGCTCCTCATGATGCGAAGCAGCCAGCGAAGCGGGGAGTCCAGTTCCTTTTCGAGAGCGGAGAGCGATATGACCACGGCGTCGCGCTTTATCCGCACGCACTTGAGGCGGTGGAAGGCGTACAGGCACAGCCTGAGGAGCCGGTCGGCGGGAACCGGTTCGCCGGACTGGTCGTACACCGTAAGCAGCGCGTCCGTCAGGCGCTTCCAGTCGATCTTTCTGAATTCCCTCTGGCGGGTGATGAAGAGACCGCTCGAGGAGACGATGTCGAAAACCGCAAGCATGTCGAGAAGGAGGTAATAACCGTTCGATACGAACCGTGTCCCGGATGACGGATCCGAGCGCTCGGCCGCCAGCGCGGGATAGAGCTCCGGGGTGATGAATACGAAGGTCGTAAACGGGTCCTCGAGGCGGTGCCGGATGGCGACCATGCCCCCGCCCGAAAGGAATGCCAGCCCCTCCTCGGTGGGCCCCCTCCCCTCGGAAGCGAGCAGTTCGTCGAGCTCCATAAACCCGCCGTTTTCGAAAAGCGTGCGAAGCAGTCGCATCGCGCTGCGGTGTCTGCGTGGCAAATGGAAAGGCGTTTCCGCCTTTTCGGCGCCGTCCAGCGCACCGCGGACCGATTCGGCGTATTCCCCGAAGAAGTCCGGGTCGCAGGGGAGCAGCATCGAGCGGATCTCGGGATAGAGATATATCTTGTCGAGTTTGTTATGCAAGCGCTGGCGGTTTTTAAGGACATACACCAGGAGTTTCCGCGAGAGCGAGCTCGCTATCGCCTCGATCGCGGGGCCTTCCATTTTGAGCGCTTTGTCAATGTCGCCGTAGGTCACGCCGTTCTCGTCCGAAAAGGCGACGGTGAGAACCTGCAGTTCCTCCCTGGAGAGATTGCCCAGCAGATGGTGGAAGCCGACATGGGTGAGGATGGATTCCGCGGCCTCGCGGCCGGCGTCTTTGGGTGGGGGTTCTATTCTCAGAAGCTGCGCGAGCCTGTTAGCGTCTTCTCCGGTGAGGTTTCTGGCGGCATCGCTGATTTTTTTCATGATAAAAAAGTTGTGGACATCGATATTGGGCTATTCTATACAGGTGCGTGTAATTATGCAATAAAATTTCGTTGCGCGCCATCCCGGCGGTTTTTGCAACAAACAGTGGCGAAAGTTTCCAATATACAACAACTCACTGCTGATCGTTTCCCACCGGTCTCCAGCGGAGCGAAGTCCAGTAGATCGATCATTACGGGTTGGCGGAGAACCACATGCTACAATTTCTGAGGTTTGACGGTTCGCTCGTCGCGCGGGGCGAATATCGTGTCGTGTCCGGCGCCGAGGCGTGGCGCCTGTTTTCGAGGCGGGCGCTGTACGCGCTCCTGCTCGCCTATTCCACGGTGTTCCTGGCGGCGGCCATTCCATTCGACGGCGTATACTTTTTCGGCGGGCTCATCACGGGGATGGTCCTCATGCGGCTTGTCAACGATATCGTCAAGTACCGGAGCTTCAGGGGAGGAAAGATCGTAATCGACCGCGATGGGTTTGAAGTATTCCATTCCTCGGGCGGGGTGCGCGTAAAGGCCGAGGACGTCACGTATTGCGAGGTCAACGTTTTCGGGAACATGGTGGTGCGCGAAAAATATATGACCACATCGTTCCCTCTGGCCCTGTTGAAGAAGGAGGACCGGCAGGCGCTCCTGGCGCAGATGCATGACATGTCGCCGAAGCGTACGGAGCTATTTAAAAAGGCCTATGATTTTTTCGACGCGGTGCTCGTCGCCTTCATTCTCGCGATGCACATTCGGCAGTTCATCATCCAGGCCTATTATATACCGACCGGTTCCATGGAGGACACGCTTCTGGTGGGGGACCATCTGCTCGTCGAGAAAATCACTTACGGCCCGTCCATTCCCCGGATGATCGGGATGGAAAAGCCGCTGCACCTTGATTTTCTCGGTATACGCGGGGTGCAACGCGGCGATATAATTATTTTCAGGCCGCCGGGGGAGGAGGAAAAGGATTTCATCAAGCGGTGCATCGCCGTCGAGGGGGACGAATATCATATTGAGGACGGTTCCGTATGGATAAACGGCAAGCGGCTCGAGGAGCCCTATGTGAAGGGCCTTACGAGCTACCGCGGCTTCGGCGACCGCAAGATAGAGGGCACGGTCCCCGCGGGCACGGTCATCGCGATGGGGGACAATCGTGAGAATTCCTTTGACAGCAGGGGATTCGGGTACCTGCCCGTGGAAAGGATCAAGGGGCGCGCCCTCATGCTCTACTGGAACACGGCGCACATAAAGAACCTTGATTTTTCCCGCCTCGGCCTGATACGCTGACGCGGACCGCGCACAGCCGAGTCGGCGACGGCCGCCGTATGCACGGGCGGCCCGCCGGCGCGCCCGGGGCGTCCCGGTCCGAAAACTTACGAATGCTCGGTGAAGCGAAATGAACCTCCCCATCTTCACGCGGCGCGTCGTATTCACCGGTGTACTGGTTTTCGGCGCGGCGCTTGTTCTCGCCTATCGCCTCGTTTCGCTCCACTTCTCCGATTCCATATATGTTCCGTCCGACGCGGAAGGCGAGGTGCACCGCGGCGCGATCCTCGACAGGGGAGGAGACCTTCTTGCCGTCAGCGTTGAGCGCCGCTCGCTTTTCGCCAATCCCTCCGAAATCGCCGATCCCGACGCCGTCGCCGCCGCGCTCGCCCCGATGGTGGGCGTTCCCCGTTCCACTCTGGCAAACCGAATGAAGCGCGAGAAGCGCTTCGTCTGGCTGCGCCGCAAGCTCGACGACGATACCGCCGATCGCATCAGCGCAATGCGCGTGAAGGGGCTGTATCTCCGGACCGAGCAGCA
>CAZEAH010000056.1:0-10466 GCA_964510075.1 uncultured Leptospirales bacterium
TGCAAGGGCTGTTCGAAAACAGGCCGTTTATGCCTCAATGTGCTGAATAGTTACGCGTCTTTTTTATTGACAAAAATCCGCATGTCGATAATATTTAGGAATCCTAACAAATAGTCGGGGCGAGGGAAGTATTGGAAAATCTCGGGACGCTCCGGCCGGTAGCGAAAAACTGTAAGGGGACCGTGGAGGCAGAAGTGAAAAGACAGATAATAAGCATTAACGAAGACAAATGTAACGGATGTGGACTGTGTGTTCCCGGATGTCCGGAGGGTGCTCTCCAGATAATCGAAGGCAAGGCCCGCCTTGTGAGTGATCTCTTCTGTGACGGTCTCGGGGCATGTATTGGAGAATGTCCGGAGGGGGCGATTACCATTCTCGAGCGGGAGGCAGAGCCTTACAACGAGCGGCTCGTAATGGAAAACATCATACGGCAGGGACCGTCGGTTATAGCCGCGCATATAAAGCACCTGCGCGACCACAACGAAACAGGTTATTTGAACGAGGCACTCGACCTTCTCCGGGAGAAGGGGCTGCCTGTTCCGGTGGAACTGGAAACCGCTCCGCACGAACACCATGCCGGATGCCCGGGTTCCCGTGTCGTCGACATGCGCGGACACCGGAGCTCGCCACTAAACGACGGACCGGTCCGGCGCCAGTCGGAATTGCGCCTGTGGCCGGTGCAGCTTCATCTGGTGAATCCTCACGCTCCGTTCCTTAAAAACGCCGATCTCCTCGTCGCGGCGGACTGCGTTCCATTCGCCTATCCGGCGTTTCATGAAGATCTGCTTCGCGATAAAATAATCGCTATTTTCTGCCCGAAACTCGATTCGGGTCTGGAGCGGTATGTCGAGAAACTGGCGGAGATATTCGCGCGTCAGGACATCCGCTCGGTGACGGTGGCTCACATGGAGGTGCCCTGCTGCTTTGGAGCAGGGCGTATCGTGGAAACGGCCATGCAGAGGGCTGGCAGGCGCGTTCCTGTAAGCGATTATACCATCGGGATCGGAGGAAGTCTTACAGGAGAAGAAGCGCGCGGGAGGGCCATGCCGTGAACGCGCGCTGTCCCGGTTCGCGTGCGCTTCGAACACCCGAACTCCGCCTCATCCGGTGTGTAGAATGCGGCGGTATGATCGAGATATTTTCCGATGAACGGGAATCGCGTTGCCTTGCATGCGGCGCCGTGGTATATGGCGGGCAGAATAACTGCGCGCAGTGGTGTCCAGCCGCCGAGACGTGCGTGGGGCGCGCGGCGCGAAGGTTCTGATTCCTTGACTGAAGATGGTGACCAATGGATCCGGTTGACAGGGGTATTGACGAAAGGATAGTGGCGGCTTTCGAGAAGATCGCCCAGGTATCGAGGATTCTACTGTGGGAGGCGGCCAGCGCGGAGAAGCTCAGTCCCATACAGCTTCAGTTCTTGCTGCATATCGCCGGAGTCCCCGAAGAGCTCAGGCGCGTCGGGGCCATCGCGAAGGAGTTCGACCTGACCCCGGCGACGGTGAGCGACGCGCTGAGCACACTCGAATCGAAGGGACTTATCATTAAGGAGTCGAGTCCGGACGATCGTCGCTCGGTTGTCCTCTCGCTCACAAAAGAGGGAAGGAAAACGGTCAAATCGGTCGAAGGGTGGAAAGACGCCATGGTCGACGCGGTGAGCGCCTTCAACGGTGAGCAGAAGGAAATTGTAATGTCCTTTCTATCCGGGCTTATCGCGACCCTGTTCGAACGCGGAATTCTCAGCACCGCCAGGATGTGCAGTACCTGTTCGAATCTGGTGATGATTGAGGATTCGAACGGCCCCCGTTTCGCATGCGGGATAACGGGCCGGCGTTTCGACGATTCAGGGGTGATGATAGGCTGCGCGGCGCACGCCGCACGATAAGGGCGGACGGAGAGCGCGGGAGTAACTATGATAGAATCACAAAAGCAAGGAGGAATGTATGAGTAACGGAGAATATACCAGAGAGGGATTGAAAATCGCCGAAATGATAAGCGTACAGGGGAAGTCGGTCGTAAGCAAGACGCTGATCAACAGGCCCACCGGCACGGTTACCCTTTTCGGTTTCGACAGGGGTGAGAAACTGAGCGAGCATACGGCCCCCTTCGACGCGCTCGTTTCAATTCTCGAAGGCGAGATGAATATATCGATCGAGGGAAAGCCTTACAGTCTGTCCGCCGGAGAGATAATCATCATGCCGGCGAACAAACCGCACGCGCTCGAGGCGATGTCGCCGTGCAAAATGATGCTCGTGATGATTAAATAGTCGGTCGATTGGCCGATCACGATGCGCCTCGCATAGATTCATGTCACGCAATCGGAACAGGTGAGCCCCCCTGTTCACCAGCCTGGGAATTCATATCATAATCATTAAGGAAACTTGCGTCGCGAGGGGCCCTGTAATGCGGAGCAACCATGGGAAAAACCGGCGAACGGGTGCGGAACAAGAGTTTGACATCCGGCTGCGAGACATGCCCGCACTGACATTCCAAAGGACACGAGTACCGATATAATCGAGAGATATATATATTAAATTCTGTATAACGCGATGAATACAATTTCAGGAAAAAAGTTGAATAAAGGCGCAAACCATGATCGAATTTCAGTCATGAACGATTTGATCGAAACGCTCCGACTAAAAACCCGGGAGATACTCGCCGACAGGCGTAAACGGACGATCGCGATAGCGGTTCTCGTGTTCCTGCTGGGCCTTGCGGCCGCTCTGCCGGGATATATGAAGAAGACCTCGACCACGGAATACTGCGCCAGCTGCCACGTGATGCTTCCGCAGTACGAGGACTGGTTCTATGGAGGCAAACACACTCAGATCCGCTGTGTCGATTGCCACCTTCCCAACGACAATTTCGTCAATCATTACGTCTGGAAGGGACTGGACGGAATCAAGGACATGGTGTTTTTTTACACCGGTCTGGTGCCGGAGCCGATCCATTCATCGAAGCACGCAAGGACGACCATTCAGAGAAATTGCGTGCGCTGTCATGAGGGCGTTGTGTCGATGATCAGCGTCGATACCATGAACTGCTGGGAATGCCACCGTTCGCAGTTCCATACCAGGATACATGAATTTTAAAGGAAAAGGAATAGGCGCCATGATGAAAAACAAGCTGATGGTGTACGCGCTTGCGGTAACGGCCGTATGCCTGTTTTCGTTCTTCGTCTTTTTCGACGGCTGCGCGCCGGACAGGGCCGACATGTTCAAGACCGCTCAGATAGGCGAGGAGGAATTCGACCCGGCGAAATGGGGCGAGGTATTCCCCCTGCAGTATGAATCCTGGCTCAAGACCAAAGAGCCGCGGCCGAAGGACAGGAGCTTTTACAAGCGAGGCTGGGACACTGACAAAATCATATGGGACAAGCTCGCCGAGTTTTCATTCATGGCTCTGTTGTTCAACGGCTGGGGCTTCGGTATCGAGTACAACGAACCGCGCGGCCATTACTTCATGATGATCGACCAGCGCGAGATCGACCAGTCGCGCACCAAGGCGGGCGGCGCCTGCCTTACCTGTAAATCCCCCTACGCCGGAAAGCTGGTGCGCGAGGTCGGGAAGGACATCTTCAAGATGCCGTACGCCGACGCCGTGAACAAGATACCCGCAGAACATCGCGATCTTGGCGTCACCTGCATCGACTGCCACGACAACAAAACCATGGACCTCAAGGTAACGCGCTGGACGCTCGCAGAGGGCCTGAAGGCCATTAAAAAGGAAAAGCTCACGCGTCAGGAGATGCGCATGGCGGTCTGTGCGCACTGCCACGTGACCTATTATATCCCGAAGGACGAGAAGATGCAGTCCACCAACGTGGTCTTCCCCTGGCAGGGAAGCTCCTGGGGCAATATAAGCATCGAGAACATCATAAAGGTACTGCTCTCGAACCCGGCGAACAAGGAGTGGAAGCAGGCGGTAACCGGCTTCAAGATGGCCTTCATCCGCCACCCGGAATTCGAGTTCTATACGAACCAGAGTCCGCATTTCAAGGCCGGGCTGGCCTGCGCCGACTGTCACATGCCCTACGAGCGCGTGGGATCCTTAAAGATCTCCGACCATAACCTGATGAGCCCGCTGAAGGACGACCTGCGCGCGTGCGCGAACTGCCATCCGCAGTCCACGGAGCGGTTGCGCTCCAGAATAAAGACCATACAGGACCGTACGGTGTCGCTTCTCATCCGCTCGGGGTACGCCACCGCCACCGTGGCGAAACTCTTCGAGCTCACCCACGCGCAGCAGGCCCAGGGCCGACAGATAAACGGCGCCCTGTACGAGAAGGCCAAATCGTATTACGAAGAGGCCATTTACCGGGGCATTTTCATAGGGGCCGAGAATTCCGTAGGGTTCCACAACCCGGACGAGGCCGGGCGCATACTGGGTGACGCGATCGCGTACGCGTCGAAATCGGAGGCGTTCCTCAGGCAGGCGCTTGCCCAGGCGGGCGTTCAGGTGCCGGAATCGATCAATCTCGAGCTCTCCCGCTACCTGAACGGAAGGGGTACGCACAAGCTTAACTTCAAGCCCGAGCAGGAGTTCAAGGATCCATACGGAACACAGGACAGGCTGCTGCCGCGCGGAGCGAGGGGTATCTGATACCGCGATACGCGACGCGTAGATTCACCGCGCACATACCGCAAAGGCCGCGCGTCACCAGGATGCGCGGCCATACTGTATTCGCGCGGGCGTACGGCCAGACAGAGACTCCGGGTCGAGAAACTACGAAACATGCCTCGATCCGCGTGCGCCAGGCCGACCCACAGGCGTACGGGTGCGCCATTATGCGGTTGAAATATTTGAGATCGCCGGCGCAGATGGTATACTCGATATAAGAGGGTCGGTCGGACCCCGCTAACAGTCCGTCGCGGATTCCCGAGAGAAACGATCATGAACAAGAAACCGGTAGAAGTGAATGTCAACGAACTGGAGGAGATTCTCGACCGCTACCTCGATTCGGGAGAGAGCGTCAACTTCGCGCTCAAGATTGTCGGGCATCCGGGCGTCGGAAAGTCGGCCATCGTACGCCAGGCGGCCGAGCGTAAAAACCGTTTGTTCATCGACACTCGTCTCGCATTCAAGGAAAATGTGGACCTCGGAGGATACCCCGTACCGGACGCCTCCGCGGCGCGGATGATCTACTACCGTCCGCGATTAATTCCGCCCGCAGAGGTACCGGAGGGGCGCGACGGAATCGTCTGGTTTCTGGACGAGTCGAACAGGGCGCATCCCACGGTGATACAGACCCTCTTCCAGATCATCACCGACCGGCGGTGCGGAGAGCACGAGCTCCCGTCGAATACTTGCATCATCCTGGCCGGAAATCTCGGCGACGAAGACAACACCACCATCACCGATTTCGACGATTCGGCGCTGGATGGAAGGCTCGTCATCGTTCAGCTCAAGCCGACGGCGGCCGACTGGATCCGCTGGGCCGGCCGCGAGGGCATCCATCCGTCGGTGGTCCGTTACATCACCATCTACCCCGAAAAGCTGTGGGACGAGCGGAACATCAACCCCAATCCGCGCGGATGGCACCAGGTCTCCCAGGCCATCGCCGTCTCATACGGGCTGAGCGGCGAGGAGGAGCTCGTACGCTTTCTGTCCGAAAATCCCGCCTCGACCCTCGAAAAGATCATCGTGTCCCTGGTCGGCACGGTCGCGGGTAGCGACTTCACGGCGCAGATAACCCGTCCCCGGCGGATCACGACCGCGGATGTGCTCTCCGGCGATCGGGAGAGGCTCGAAGGGATGAGGAGCGGGAACATCCCCTCCGAGGACATACTGTGGGCGGTGTCGGGCGCGCTCTCACATCTGCGCGAAAAGAACACGCTCCTGAAGGGCGAATTTTTGGGCGAGGACCTCAAAGAGCTTGCCGGTACGCTCCTCTTCGTCGGCCATTCGCGCGCCGACCGGCGCATTGCATTTTTCTATACGCTGCTTCGCCAGTGCGGTCTTTTCAGCCTTGTGCCCGCGGCCCTCGCGCTCCTCGACGACGCCGATCGCGCACCCATTCGCGCCGCCTTCGGAGCGATCCTGGAGGACAACTGATGCCCGTCGAGGCGCCGGTCCTCTCGAACCGGATGAGCGACGCGCTCGAGCTCCTCTGGGGGCGCAGCCGGTTCTTATCGTATTTTTACCAGGCCGTGGATTTTGCCGAGAGCCGCTCTGTCCCGACGATCGCGCTCGACCACGCGGGGGAGGGCGCCGTTCTGTATTACAACAGGGATTTCGTCGAACGCTCGAACGTCGAAGACCTTATCGGCCTCCTGGTTCACGAGCTCCTTCACATCGTGCACAACCATCGCCACAGGGCCCGTCCCGGGGCCGATCCGACAGTGCAAAACCTGGCCCAGGACATGGTGATAAACAGCTACATCCGTTCCCGCGAAAAGAGCTTCTTCTCGCGGACGGGCGGCGATTCTCCGCCGCGTCTGCTCGTCCCGGACGCCCTGCCGCTCGTTTCGGAGAGCTTCACCGCGGACACCGGGATCGCCGATCCATCCTGGGAGGACGTATACCGGTGGCTCGTCGAGCGTCCGGACAAGAGACTGATGGGCATTCCCGTCAGGGCCGTGGAGACCGATGACGATTTCGGCGAACGTACGGTGACCGGCGAAGACTATCATCCTCACAACGCCGCCGAACGGGACACGAACAGGCAGGACGTCGCGAATGTAGAGCATGACGACTCGAGGGAGGGAATCGTCTTCAGGGACGATGAGGGAAACATCGTCCCGACAGGCATGCACCTCTATCGCGACGAGGAGCGGAAGCGGAGCATGGACTCGCTCATGGAGCGGGTTTTCAGCTTTGCCCGCCAGGACGCGGTGTGCAGGCGCGAGCGCGCCTTCGGCGAGATCGAGGTGCTGGTGCGTTCGAAGCGCGACGTGGACATAACGGCATGGCGCTCGCAGATGAAGAGCTCTATCGATTACGCGTCCCATACCAGCGAGTGGAAATACTCGTACGGCCGCTTCAACCGGCGCTACTTCGCGGGCGGCATTTACGCGCCGGGAAGGTTGTTCATCCAGAAGCAGACGATTACGGTTGTGGTCGATGTTTCCGGTTCGATGGTGCTGAAGCCCGCAGATCTGGAAGCGGCGTTCGGCGTGATCGAGGAACTGCTCGGCAGGTACACGGTGAACCTCGTGTGCGTGGACGAGGGCGTCTACGTTCCGCGCAGGGAGGGCGACCGCTTCGTACCCTCGGCCGAAGCGGACCGGCCGTACCGCTATCGCGCGGGGGACTGGAAATATCTGAGGACCGAGAAGAGCGGCACTACCTTCTTCGCCCCACTCTTCAATGAGTTTATGAACGGCCACCGCGAGATGCTTGTGGTGATCACCGACGGCTACATCTACGACCTGCATGAACTTAAAAAATATTCGCCCACGCTCTGGGTCATCACCTCGGGGCGCGGCGAGCCTTTCGTTCCGCCCTTCGGAAAGGCAGTGACCATGCGCCTGTGAGCGATACGGGGATCGCTATGACCGGCGACGAATTTCATTCCACTCTACTATCGGACGAGATCGTTCGCGCTGGACGCTCGGACTCCGGTTTCGACCACGAAGCGGGACTCGCGGAGCTCGCGCGCCGCGGAGGAGCGAGGCACATCTATCTGGCCGGCACCTACTGGAAACGCTTTAATTACAAGTCGGGTTTTCTCGCCCTCAGCCGGATCGGCGACCCGGAATATCTTTACCGCGCGGGCTGGTACTGGAAGGAATTCGACCGCGCGGCCGGACTCGAACGCCTCATCGAGCTCGGCAACGCGCGCTACGTGTTTTATGCCGGGCTTGACTGGAAGGGCTTCGATTATGCCAGGGCCTTCCGCGCTATCGTGGAACTGGGAGATGTGGAGTATCTCTTCTACGCCGGCGCTCACTGGAAGGAGTTCGACTACGAGAGCGGCTTCGAGGAGCTCGTTAAAACCGACCGCCCGGAATACATCTACAAGGCGGGATGCCTCTGGAGACGCTTCGATTTCATGCGTGCCTGGAAGCGCCTGGAATACTTCGTCGAGGAGGGTGAGGAGTGGAGGGGCCGCGCGTTCGAGCACGAGCGGTGGCGCAACGCCCTCAGGATCATCTGGGACGCGCTGTGGGAAAATCCTCGATAGGCGGAAACGCGGCATACGGTTTTCTGCATTATTGTATTACACAGCATTAATAACCGATTTTTAATCACGCCTTGATTTAATCTTGATTATAAAAAACTACTGTCCGGCCATGCATGTCGGGCCCGATGCCGCCCTGACATCGACCGGCGTGCGGACGCGAATCGATGGTTATGACAGGGATGAAATTATGATCAAAAAGACGACAACGGCGGTTGTGAAAACCTACAATAAGTACGCCCGGGAGCACATTCATGGAATTCTTCGCGCCTACCTCGACGACGCCGGAGTGGTCGAGTACACGGAACCGCTTCTTGCCTGTGTGGACGAGCTCATTAAAAACGCGGTAAAGGCCAATTACAAATACGTGCTGGTCAAAAATGAGATATCTATGGGGATGAACCGCGGAGAAACCAAAAATAACACCTTGAGCGGTATCGACACGGAGCGATACCGGGTTTCCGCGGGCGAAATACTTCAGAGCGGAGAAATCTCCGCCAGGGTACGTCAGATTCTTGACGAGGAATCGATATATATCTCACTGTCAAACAAGATGCGGGACGAGAAGCGCTCATACCGCGAGGACGAGAAGAGAATGATTACCTCGCTGCACAGGTTTATGACGGTCAAAAAAGAGATACAGGAAGGCGGGATTTCTACAGTCATGAAAATTGCACGGACTCCAGGAGAGCTTGTGCTTTCGGTCAACAATACGGCCCCGATACTCGACGGCGACCTCGAAAGAATCGAGAGGAAGCGATGCGAACACCTTGAGTGCCTGAGGGAAGGGCGCGAACACGACTTTTTCATCAACAATATCGACACAAGCGATTCGGGATTCGGTCTGGGCTACGCCGTGATAAACAGCTGCCTGTACGGAATGGGCCTCGATCCCGGTCGATGCCTCAGTATCAACCCTGTCCCCGATACCACCGTTTGCCTGAGGCTTCCGATAAAGGAGATGCAGTACGCGTTCTCGCGTGAAGTAGAGCTGGAACCCGCCGTTTGAGGTTAATCCTCACCGGGGTTGGTGCGGTATTACAAATCAGATCACACTGGTCTGATCGCGTATATCTCCACATAATCATCCACCCCCGGCCAGCCCCACAGCTTGTGCCGGGCCAACAGCGTAAAAGACCTTTTCATGGAGTGGAAGTCGGCGTCGCCCGATGAGGACTCGTCGCCTATGTACACCATGCGCGTCCCGCCCGCCGACAGATAATGCCGGAGGGCGTTAGCGGCCATGGGATGGTCGAGAAGCGGCCAGGCGAGCATGAGCGTCCTTCCGGGGTGAAGCGCCGCGAAGCGCTCGTCGCCGTTGTGGACCGGGTACCATTCCGACTCGAACCAGGCGTTCATATCCTCCCAGCCGCCGTGGGGCCAGGGGAGGGAATCCTCGGGCGGAAGGCGGTCGTATGCGATAACGTCCGCGCCGAGCTGGGCCAGGCAGCGGGCCCAGTAACCGGTGCCAGCGCCGATCTCCACCAGCGGCGAGTGGAAGGCGATCATTTCGAGGATGCCGATTGTCGGAACGGAGAAGGCATAGCGGGAGGTGAGCTCCGTGCGGTGATTGAGGATAGCACGCGCGTCCGCCCCGGATTCGGCAATGCGTCTCACAAGGAGGCGAAGCTCATCGAGGTAAGGATTATCGATGCGCCGGTCGGCCTCCGGGAAAGGATAGGTTGTTATATCGAGCATGGCGTGGGAAAAATACTCGACGGTACGAACGGCCGCAATTATTTTTTCCCTGCCGCGGCACAACGGGAGGTTCGCAATGGAAAAAGCGACATCGCGCAGAGTGCAATTTCAGGCTCTTTTCGCCCGCTATGGAAAGGAACCGGACTGGAAATTTCTGTCCGACACTTACGCCGACATGGCCGACTACGAGTGGAAGGGACTGATTCATTCGATACACCTTATACTCGCGCGCCGCGCGGAACGGGAAATAAAAAACTGACCTTTCACGCGCGCACAGGCCGGACGCACCGACCTGCCTGAATACATTGGCAATGCACCGTCGGCTGTGAGAGCACGGCAATAATCGTCATGGCAGTGATATGAAGGCTTAAGAGAAGGCCCCCCTGTACTCACGCCGGAACGCGGCCGGCGCCATATAAACCGGCGCGACAGACTCATCCGCCGCTCACGCCTCCGAGGGGAGAACGATACCTCCCGCCGCTCCTGGGGCCTGCTTCGCGGCGCCCCGGGACGGGCGCCTTCGCCGCGGGCAGGGGACGGATCGACTTCACCGTGAGGCTCGTCGCGCCCTGGTCGTTCTCGGCCATACCCTCGATCACATACGGGCGGAGCCCGTCCCGCCCCCGGGAGAACGCGCGGTACTCCTCCG
>CAZEAH010000057.1:0-10465 GCA_964510075.1 uncultured Leptospirales bacterium
GGTCTGTTCCGCGTACGCCTTCCAGAACTCGTCCCATGTTTTGAATTTCGTCGCGTCGCCGGTGTCGGGCCCCACGCGCGCGGGCGGCGTGGTCTTTCCGGTCAGCAGGTCGGTGAACGGGAGCAGGTCTTTCCCGCCGGTTAGCGCGAGTTCGACGGCTTTCAGCAAATTAAGGTTATTGTCAACGGTGCCCGAGCGGTCGTTTCCGACCATGGTGTTCTCGAGACATCCCACCGAGGCATAGTCGTGGACATTCGATTCGTTGATGAGATGTTCCACACCCGCGCGGCGCGCCTCGCGTATCATTCCCGCCATGGAGCGCTCGTCGAAGTTCAGCAAAAAGGGGGCGCCCTGGCTGGAGGAGATCATGGACACCACCGTGTCGAGGAGCTTCTCGGGGCTCTGCCGGTGCAGGCGTACGTTCGGTTTGGGTTCCAGGATCGGCGTCATCTCGTCGATCACCTCGAGGAGCGCGTACGTCAGCTCGTTCGTCATGTCTTTGCCGTCAGGACCGAGGCCCGACAGGTTGAAGAGCTGCCCGAAGCCCGCTGTGATCCCCTGGTTGCCGCCCACCCGTATCATGGCGTCGTAGGCAGTGTTCGCGTGCACCCAGAAACACTTGAGTATCTCCTTGCCGAACTCACGGTCCATGCCGTTCTTAATGGAGTGCTCCCAGTACGGAAGGAGGTACTGATCAAGCCGCCCGAACGACACGCCGGGGCCCGGATAGTTCTCGTCGCTCATCACCAGCATGTGGGTGAGCCAGAGGGCCTGTACGGCCTCGTGAAAGGTAACGGACGGCTCCCAGGGCACACGGTCGAGATTGGCGGCCATCAGCGCGAGCTCGTCCCTGCGCGAGGGTACCGCCTCCTTCGCCGCGAGCGAACGACACTCATCGGCATAGGCCGCCGCGACCTCTTTGGGCATCAGCGACGCGGTCATCATCGCGCGAAGCTGGGCGCCCCGGGGGCCCTTTCTGTCCTTATCGGACAGCGCTTCGTAGCGGGCCGAAAGGTCGGCACGTATTCCCTTCCATCCCTCGACGAGCACCCGTTTGTAATCCGGTATCAGGTGCCCCGAGGTGGCCCCCGAGTTGCCGAAGCCGTGGTCGTGGAACCATTTCATCATGGCCCGGGCGCCCTTCTTGCCGTAGATGAGCCTGTCCCGCTCCTCGAGTTCCTTTTTCGTCCAGCAGCGCGAGGCCTGCAGGTTGAAGCGCGAGCCGGCAATGAGGTCGCCGGGAAGAACCTCGTGCGGCATGTAGCGGGCCATCACCTCTTTAACGAACCAGGCGCGGCGCTCCGGCAGGCTCCAGGTCCAGAAATCCTCGTGCAGTTTCACCGGACGCGCCATCTGGTGGAACGATGAGCGGAATGTCTGGAGGAAGGCGTAGGTTTCGGGGACGATGTAATAGCTGATCTCGTCGTACTGCACGTCCCAGTCCGTACCGGTCGTCCAGGGCATGAACTCGTTGTTCCAGGACCGGTCGACTCCTTTGAAAAAATAATCCCGGAGCCAGGCGATCCGTGGAGACAGGCCTTTCGGTTCCTTTATCGCGTATTGAGCCGCCGATGTCGATGTACTCATACCGTTCCCCCTGAGCGTTGTTATACGACCTTCTCCGAAGAGTCGGCCGCGTTCATCTGTTCTATTGCCCTGTTGAGATAGCGTTCCCCGTGGTCCAGCAGGCGCTTCATTATTGCCGACGCCTTTTTTTCGTCGCGCGCCTCATAGGCCAGCACCAGTCCTCTATGGAAGGCAAACACCTCTGGCGCGACGAGCGGATCCGCGAAAAACTGTCCGGTGAGATTCGTATACACGTCCTTGAAAGAATTCATGATGAGCGGATAAACGAGGTTTCCGGTGGCTATGGCCGTGAGGAGGTGGAACTCGAAATCAATCTCCACGATCGCTCCCGTACCGGAAAGATCGCACCCGTCCTCCCGCTCGATGATCTCCCGGAACTGGCGAAGGTGCTCCGGGCTCCTGTTCCGCGCGGCAAGGCGCGCGGTTTCCATTTCGAAGAGCTCGCGCATGCGGAGCATGCTCCGGAGCAGCCCGGGCTCGAGGTTTCCCTTATGGTATGCCAGAAGCGATTCAAGAAGCGAGAGAGATCCCCTCCGCCGGTAGTCGTTGACGTACGCGCCTTTGCGCGGTTTCAGCGTGACAAGCCCGCGCGCCTGGAGCTCTATGAGCCCCTCGTGCACCACCGGCCTGCTTACACCCATGCGTACTGCGAGCTCGCGCTCCGACGGCAGGCGGCTTCCGATGCCGATCTCACCGGAGATGATGAGCTCTTCGAAGCGCGCTACAAAGGCCTCCACAAGGCTCTGTGTGCGCAAAGGGGCCAGAAATTCCGTCACGTGTGCCTCCATCCGGCTTATGGTATTACCACCAGCCATTAAATCATCCTTGCCCGAAAAGTCAAGCGAGAATTCGCACCCGGGTGAGGTCCGGCGCCAAAATGAGGCGTAATAGGGGTAGGAGTATCAACCGGACAGGTCCTCTCCGGCCTACGGTGTCACGACCCGTTTTACCTTGACGGAAAGTTCGGTTATAGTGTACGGCTTCTGGAGAAATCCGGCGATACCGCTGTTCAGCGCGTCGGCGAGAACGGACTCTTCTATAAAGCCGGACGCGAGCAATACCCTGACACCGGGATTGAGCGCGCGCATTTTTTCGTATACCTCGAGGCCGGACATCCCGGGCATGGACAGGTCAAGTATCACGGCGGCGAAATCGCCGTGTGTGCGCTCAAACAGTTCGATCGCCTCGGACGCGCTTTCCGCCGATGTCACCTCGTACCCCAGCCGCTCGAGCATTCCCGCCGCAATCCCGAGCACCGACTTTTCATCATCCACCAAGAGTATCCGTCCTTCTCCCGCGACCGGTTCCTCCCCCTCGGAAAGCGTACGATCGGCTGACAATTCCTCTTCCAGCGCCGGCAGGTAGACCGTAAAAACCGATCCTTTGCCCGGCGCGCTCGCGACATCGATAAAACCGCCGTGCTGCTGAATGATCGTATACGCCATCGCGAGCCCGAGGCCGGTGCCTTCATCTTTCCTTTTGGTCGTGAAAAACGGATCGAAGATCTGAGCCCTGACCTCGTCGTCGATTCCAACACCCGTGTCCTCGACGGTCATCCTGACGTACAGGGCACCGGATTGTGCGAGCGGATACCGGGAGACGAAATCGTCGGCCGGCCGCGTATAGGAGGCCGACACGGTCAGAGTGCCGCCTTCCCTCTCGCCTATCGGGCGCATTATGGTCATAGCATGGGCGGCGTTCACACAGAGATTGAGGAGCACCTGTTCGATCTGCAGGGGCTCCGCCTTAACCATGAGCGGCTCCGCCGCTTCCCGGAAGTCGAGCTTCACCGACTTGGGAAGCGTGTTCCGACAGAGCCTGTGGACGGCGGCGATCGTCTCGTTTACGTCCATCGTCACCGCCTGGACTCCGCTCTTTCTGGAAAGAGTGAGGAGGCGCCGCGTCATCTCGGCCGAGCGTCGTGATGATTCGAGCGCTATTTCGACATAGTTGAGTATCGCCGCACGATCCACCTGGCCTTCCCTGTTCAGAATGAGGCGGATGAGGTCGAGGCTTCCCATTATACCCATGAGCATATTGTTGAAATCGTGCGCTATACCGCCTGCGAGCGTGCCTATGGCCTCCATTTTCTGCGCCTGTATAAGCTGCATCCGTGTTTTCTCCCTTTCCTCCTCTGCGCGCTTGCGGTCGGTTATCTCGAAACCGATCCCTATGAGATAGTTTTCCCCATCCAGCCGCATTCGCGAAACGGCGACATGGAATGCGAGCCTGTCGCCGTTTTTGCGCACAAAGGTAATCTCGGCGGAGGTCTGCCCCTTTTCGAATCCCTCGAGCAGCTTCACCGCCGCCAGTTCCCTGTCCCGCGGCTCCACCATTTCGAGCGCGTTCATTGTCCGCACCTCTTCGGGAGTATACCCAAAGGCGTCGTCCCCCTGCAGCCGCCCCTTCCATCTGACCAGCGTACCCCGGCCGTCCATTATGAAGAAGATACCCGGCAGGGTGTCGATGATAGTGGTGGCAAAATTTCTCTCCTGCAGAACGCGGTCCTCGGCCTCCTTCCTCTCGTGTATGTCGGTCAGGACGCCGTTGGCCCCGGTGAAGCGTCCCCTGTGAAAAATCGGCCGGCTGATGCTCGTTATCCAGCGGTATTCCCCGGTTTTTGTCCGTATGCGGTAGACGCTCGGTCTGACTTCGCCCAGCGCAAGCTCCGCGAACCGCTCGGATATGCCTTCGACGTCGTCCGGGTGGATGAGCGACGCGAAACCCCGCCCGACAATTTCGTCGACGGTAAAGCCCGTCATTTTTTCAATCGCCGGACTGATGTAGGTGAGCGTCCCGTCTGAGTCTATGGAGTATATGACCTCGTTGATGTTCTCGACCAGGCTGCGATATTTCTCTTCGCTGGCCTTAAGCTCGTTTTCGGCGGCGATGAGCTCCTCGTTCTGAGCCTCGAACTCCTCATTGGTGGCGCTGAGCTCCTCCATCGCGGCATTCAGCTCCTCGTTCGTCGCCGCGAGTTCCTGGTTGGCCCTTGTGAGCAGTTCTATGCTTTTTTCCTGCTCTCTTTTTGAGCTTCTCAGCTCGTCGGTCAGCGCTTTCATCCCGTCAATCATTCCGCCGGATGCGGCAAACACCAGCCACAGGAAGCCGAGCTCGGTGCTCCATTCCGTCAGGAAATTGAGCGGCAAACGGCCGAAAGCCGTCAGCGTACCGATGACTGCGAATGCGGCCACTCCACCGAGGCCCGCGATAAAATAACGCGCAAAACGGTTTCCTTTCCTCACGGCAACCAGAAAATAGATGACAACAACCGCGGAGAACACCATCAGCATTACATAGGTAGCCTGCAGACTCAGGCGCAGGGGGAGCATAAACGGCATCACCGCCGACAGGGGGAACAGGATGAATCCGCATAGCCCGAAAACCCGGTCGAAGCGCGAGCCGGCCTCCCGCGTCGACATCGCCTCCCGGATGAAGAGGGCGGCCGACACGCCCAGAAGGTTCATGAATACCGGCAGGGCAACGTTCGCCCATTCCGGGTTGTACGGCCACAGGAGCTGGAAGGCGTATCCCCGGTGTGATATCTGGTACAGGAAGAGCGTGGAGGCAAAGAGCGCGAAATACAGGTATACCATGCCGCGAAGCAGCGCGAATACGAAGAAGTAAAATGCCGCTACCAGAACGAACATTCCGTACAGAAGCCAGAGCCGGGGGAGAATCCCGTTTTTACGCTCGATATACCCCGTCTCCGAATACAGCCGCGCGGTGAATCTGAGCGAGCCGTCGTTTCGCACCTTCAGGTAAATCGTGGTTACGCCGGGTTGAAGATGGAAAGGAAACAGGAAATTCGGGTCCCGGATCGGCCGCGAGTCGAAGTTTCGGCGATCGCCCGTGCGCACGGCCCTAAAGCCTCCCGTTCCATCGGGCAAATACAACTCCACATAATCCAGGCTTGGAAAATCGACTTCAAGCAACGCGTTTTGTCCCGAATCCCGGAGATTCCGTATGTCCGCCCGAAACCAGTACGCTGAGGGTGAATATCCGAAATTCACGAATCCGGAGGTGTTTCTCGCCCACCCCTCGGCTTTTCGGGCTACATCATCGATGGAAAGGGTTCCCGCCCTGTCCTCGATATAGCTGAGATGCTCCGACAGATTCAACCCGTTCCTGAAGGGAACCGCCGGCCTGGCGGCGACATCAGCGCCCGCCAGGCACACCGATGCGAGGAAGACGAGCGCAATGACGACAGTCCTTCCCCGGCGGACTGGATCCGCCGCTCCACAATCGACTGCGTTCGTGAGCGCGGTGTGATTCATGAAGCTAGTATGGCCCTTTGCCGGGATGTAGCAAGCACAAATCGAGTACCCCTGTCGACGTACGCGGAAAACCGCTTCCGACCCCGCGCATATCCCTCACGTTCAGCGAATATTTCGTTTAACTATTTTTAGAATATGCCGATATATTGGATGGGACATAATGATACTGTCGCGCATGATTTTGAATACGCTATCCTTACACTCTATCACCCGTGGACGAGGGACAGATGAAAAAAAAGGCGAAGAGCTTTAAATCGCAACTCAAGAAGTACCTCGGAATCAAAGGTCTCGACATCGTCGTATATCTCCGCGACGGAAAATCGATCGAACTGAATAAAAACAGGGCGCTCGTGAAAGACGACATCGTACTCACCGATAAGAACAACAGGGAGGTGCGAATCCCCATTTCCCAGATTATATCGGTGGACCTTTTCGCGGCCTGACGCAATCTCATTTTTCCCCCGAATAAAGCCGTTCGCCCCGCCGCAGGCGGGGTATTTTTCGCTCCCGCGCTCTTCCCGTAATAATTATTGACAGCCCGTCATCGGCTTTATACAGTACCAGCCGTTACGTGAGATACGACTTGTTTTAAATATACATTTTGTATTTTTATGTTATATTTCATAGCCCGGTCGGACCACCGCTCCCGCCGGGTATCGACACCCGACCGTAACAACGGTAACACTGTGTGTACCTACTATACGGCAAGGAGAACCGTCGATCCGGCGCAATCCGCGCGGTCACCTTCGGTCGCGTACAATCGCACGTATCGCGGCGGAGTGACAATCAAAAGACATTCCGGGGTTTCGGCCTTTAATGCAGAACATCAAATATCATACTGTTAACACCGTATCCGTTATTGCCTTCGCACTGGTCCTCTCCGCGGGGATCAACCAGCTGATACGGTTGAGTATAACTCCACCGCCCGGCCACCAGCAGCGCAAACCCCGGACGGTCGGCCCTCAGTCCCCGGCCAAAACCTTCGACGATTACAGGCGGATCCTCGATTCAGGTTTTTTCCGCCTCGCCGGACAGGAGGCGCTTAACGGCGGAGCCGCTGTCTCGAGCAGGCTGACCGAGCTTCAGCTTATGGGTACGATCTCCGGCCCGCCCTCGATAGCCCGCGCGCTCATCAAAAAGAACACCGAAAAGGACCCTGAAGTATTCCGCATCGGCGCTCCCGTGTACGGCTATACCCTCGTCCGTATCGACAACTCGAAGGTTTTTCTCAGGGGCGGCGACAAGAAAGTGGAGGTCCTCGACATGTTCGCCGGCCCGCCGCCTACGGGCGACGCGGGCAAAGGAACGCCTCAGGGCCCCGCCGAGGGCCGCATCAAGCAGACGATCAGCAGGGCCGAGCTTCAGCAGAAGGTGCTCAACAATATGGACAACGCCCTTGCGGGTCTTCGCGCCGGCCCGTACCGGGTCGACGGCAAGATAGAGGGATACAAGCTCTTCAGGGTCCAGCCGAACAGCGTGCTCTATCAGCTCGGCGCCCGAAACGGCGACGTGGTGAGGCGCGTGAACGGTCATCCGATAGACAGCACCGAGAAACTGTACCAGATGTGGAAATCGATCCAGGGCGATTCACGGATAACCATCGATCTGGAACGCGGCGGGAAGCTCCTAAACTATGATTTTACCGTTACCGAATAGGGAATTACTACAGGGGATAGGCATATGACCTTTTCAAGATTGCCCGGCACCGTTTCAATCATTACGCTGATCCTCGCATGCAGCCTCGTTGCGGGCACACGCCTTTTTTCACAGTCCGGTGAGGACGGCGCCGCGGAGGCGGTCAGAAAGCCCGTCGTGGAGGCGCCGGAGAAACGCGACAACGAAAACCCGGCCCAGCCGGACGAAAAAGTTTCCGAAACCCCCGCCGTTCCCCCGTCGGACGCCCGTGAGAGGCCCCGCCCGACCCCCAAGGTCGATCGTAGCGAAAAATATTTCACCCTCAACTTCAAAGACGTGGAGCTGGCCGAATTTCTCAACATCATGAGCCAGCTCATTAAAAAGAACATTATGGTCGACGATAAAGTGCGCGGCAAGATCACCATAAGTTCGGCGAAGCGCATACCGGTCGAGCAGGCCTTCGACATACTCAAGTCCATTCTCGAGGTCAAAGGGTTCGCCGTTATCGAAACGGAAAACCTGATCAAGGTGGTTCCGATAAAGGACGCCATCAAGAAAAACGTCGAGATTATCGTCGATAAAGATGGCGCCTCTCCCCTGCCGGCGGAGGACCGCACGGTTACCTATCTTCTTCAGGTGGAATACGCCGACGCGAACGAGATCGCCAACGTGCTGCGCCAGCTCAAATCCAACGACACCGACCTTGTGGTATATCCGCCCCTCAATACGATTATCCTCAGCGGAAACGCCAAGGAAATAGGCGGTCTCACACGGATTTCCAGATCGCTGGATAAAAAGATGGTGGAGATAAAGGACGACAAGGCGCGAAAGGGGAATATCCACGTCGTACATCTCGAGAACGCCGACGCCGAAAAGCTCGCGGCCGTTCTGTCGCGCATTCCATTTTCCGAGAACGCCAAAATCGACACCACCCCGGTGACGCCCGCCACCGGCACCACGCCCCCACAGCAGACCCCGGCCGTTCGCCGTTCGGACCGCACCGCCCGCGTCACCCAGACCCAGCAGACGGTGTCGCCGACCGCGTCCACGCAGAAGCTTTCGATCATCGCAAACAAGGAGACGAATTCACTCATCATCTCCGCCACGCCCCAGGAGTTCGCCGAAATCGAGCGCGTTATAAAGGAACTCGACACCGTCCGCGAACAGGTATACATCGAAACTCTGATCGTTGAGGTCAACGCTCAGGACGGCTGGTCTCTCGGAATCGACTGGATGCTGGGGGACCAGAGCGGCAAGCACATATACGGCGGTTCCTCAATCATGGGCAACGCGCCCAATTACACGCCGCCGAGCGGCCTCAGCGGCAAGACGCTTGCCGTTCCCGCGGCGACCGGCTTCCAGCTCGGGTATCTCGCCGACCGCAGCATTCTGGGCTATATACTTCTCAACGCCACGGGGACCGACAACAAGTACAACATCCTCTCCACCCCGCAGATCCTTACCCTCGACAACCAGGAGGCCGAAATCAACGTCGGCGAGGAGATTCCCGTTCCGACGAACAACCGCATCAGCGACACCGGCGTGCAGTTCTACACCTACGAGTACAAGACCGTCGGCGTGAAGCTGAAGATAACCCCGCACATCACGCAGAAAGACCGTATAACGCTCGCCCTCTATCAGGAGGTCAATTCCGTGACCGGCACCACGACCGTTTCATCGTCCGGAACGGTCATCCCGCCGGAGCTGGGCAAGAGGGACATCAAGACCAAGATAACCGTCCACGACGGAAAGACCATCGTGGTCGGCGGACTGATCAGGAACAACTCGACCGTGGAGGAGACGAAAGTCCCCATACTCGGCGACATCCCGCTTCTGGGCTGGTTCTTCAAACGAAAGACCGTGCAGCACACCAAAACGAATCTTCTCGTATTCATAACCCCGTACGTCGTGACCAGGCCCGACCGCGCCGATTCGCTCACCGATCAGAAACGCGAGGCCCAGCGCCGGGTGAGGGAACGGTAGGCATGGGCGTCCGCGGAAGGAAAACGAAACCGCTCGGCGCGTTGCTCGTAGACCGTAAAGTCGTTACGGCCGAACAGCTCCAGGAAGCGCTGGTTCTTCAAAAAACGACGCCGCTGCGCCTGGGACAGCTTCTCATAAAAAAGGGCCTGGCGACCGAGGACGAGGTCCTCGCGGCACTGGCCGAACAATCGGGCCTGCCGTATCAGAAGAGCATCGCATTCGACGATCCGGAAAATATCTTTTCCCGCGTTCCCACCTACTTTTTGAAGAAGAACAAGGTGGTGCCGTTCAGGGCGGAGAACACGGTTATTTACGTGGCGGCCGCGGATGCGCTCAACATCCACCCCTTCGACGATCTCAAGATGCTCTATCCCGACCACGACATCGAGATCGTACTTTCGCCCGAAGCTGAAATACTTCGCATCATCAACAGCCATTTCGACATCATGCGCGCCGACTCGGCCGGAGAGGTCATCGAGGGGCTCGCCGGCTCCGATTTCGAGATACTCAGCTCTCCCGTCATGGAAACCGAGGACATCCTCGACATGGCGAACGAGGCGCCCATCATCCGCCTTGTGAACACCATGGTCACCCAGGCGGTGCAGGACCGGGCGAGCGACATCCACATCGAGCCCTACGAGAAGGACCTGGTGGTGCGTTTCCGGATTGACGGCATACTCTACCAGATGTTCACCCCGCCCAAGAAGTTCCAGGGCGCCATAACATCACGCATAAAGATAATGGCGAACCTCAACATCGCCGAGAACCGCCTCCCCCAGGACGGGCGCATTCAGATAAAAATCGGCGGCAAGGACATCGACATACGCGTTTCGGTGTTCCCCACCTATTACGGAGAGCGGGTGGTCATGAGGCTCCTCAACAAGACCGACATGAATTTCGACCTGTCAGCGATGGGCTTCTCCGAGGCCGTACTGAAATCGTTCAACGAGATAATCCGCAAGACCTACGGCGTGGTACTCGTC
>CAZEAH010000058.1:0-10419 GCA_964510075.1 uncultured Leptospirales bacterium
CGCCGGCGCTCGTCGGCGAGGGCATGACCGTGCTCGCCGCCGGGGCCCATGCCGACGCCGACTCGATGGCGCTCGCCGAGGAGCTGTTTTCGCATACCGGGAAAACGCTCGTCCTCCCCGAACACCTGATGGACGCCGTTACCGGACTTTCCGGAAGCGGGCCCGCCTTCGTCTTTACCATGATCCAGGCGATGGCCGACGGCGGAGTGAAGACCGGCATCCCGCGCGAGCGGGCGCTGCTTCTCGCCGCTCAGACGGTGCTGGGCGCGGCGCGCATGGTGCTCGAAACTGGTGACGATCCGGCCGTACTCAGGGGCCGCGTGGCCTCTCCCGGAGGAACAACCATCGAGGGCCTGCACGCGCTGGAACGGGCGGGCTTTTCGGGGATAGTGATGGACGCTGTCGAGGCGGCGGCGCTTAAATCCGCGCGGCTTGGAGAGAAGAAGTGAGCGGCGGCTGGCCCATCACCAATTACCACATCTGGCAGGCTAAAAAAGCGCTGAAGGCGCTCGTTTCTCTTTCGGTGATAGTCGTCGTTACGGGAAACATCATCGCCGCGATTTTCGTTTCGAAGGTGCGCGTAGAGGATTCCGCGTACCGCATGCGCGAGGGCTTCCCCATGTTCACCGCGCACGACGCTTACATCCGGTTCATACAAACCTATCCGCACGACCCGGGCGTCACGCTCGCCGTTCACACAATGCGCCCGGGCGAGTCATACTGGGACGCGGCGCGCCAGTACCGCGTTTCGATCGACACCATCATCGCCGCGAATCCTTTTCTGGAGTCGCTTCTCGCGCGCGAGGGGACCTCTATCGTTGTGCCGCGGGAGGACGGCGTCCTATTCGCGGTTGACGGCTTTTATGACGCCTACCGCATGGCCAGGCTCACCGGGCACGACGGCCCCGTCCGCGGCGAATATCGGCAGTCGGTATTCAGAATACTGTCGCCCGACGACATACGCCTGGCATTCATCCCCGATACGCGCCCCGTGCTGGTAAGCGAAAAGCTCGACGCGCTGTACACCATAAGGCGCATCTTCCAGAACCCGATATGCGGCGGCCTGTATTCCTCGCTTTACGGCGACCGCGTCGATCCGATGTTCGAGCGCATGGCTTTTCACAACGGCATCGACATAATGACGCGCATGGGAACGCCGATTCGTCCGGCGCGCGAGGGTATGGTCTCCTTTACCGGGTGGATGGACGGCTACGGGCAGACCGTGGTGGTCCAGCATCCGGACGGATACGTCACCTGGTACGGCCACTGCTCGGCGATCAAGGTAAAGCGCGGGGACTGGGTCGCCAAAAAGGACGTTATAGCGCTTGTCGGCTCCACCGGCCGCTCGACCGGCCCCCATCTTCATTTTATGGTCATGCGGCACGGCCAGATGATAAACCCCCTTCTGTTCGTCTGGTAGCCCATCGGCGGGCCGCGGGCGACAATCGCAGTCAATCGGGCGGAGACCCGGTACGAGATGAACGACGAACCCGTTAAAATCTCCCTGAACGACGAAATCGACCTTCATCACTTCCATCCCCGCGACGCGAAGGCGCTGCTCAATGAATTTATTGACATTTCAATCGAGCGGGGATTGACTGAGGTGCGCATCGTGCACGGCAAAGGCAGGTCGGTGATAAAGAAAATCGTGCTCGACGAGCTCGGCAGACACCCGCTGGTGGAGAGCTTCGCCGACGACGGCGCCAACTGGGGCGCGACCAGGGTCTTTCTGAGACGGCCGTAGAACGGGCGCGCATTGCCGCCTCGCGGCGGGGGATTCGGTCAACAACTCATGAGAAAGCTTACCGGAAGGGTTTCGAAAAAAAAGGGGCTCCCCCCGGGGGCGCTCGTCCACGTCGGCGACAGGAAAACCGAGGCCACGAAGATCCTGGTTGTCGAGTACGACGAAAAGAGCTACAATATCTGCGACACGGAGAGCATCGCCGAATGCAATTCGTCGATTGAAAAGCCCTCGGTCCGCTGGATCGACATCGTGGGCATAGACCGGGTCGACGTCGTCGCCGAGGCCGGGAGCCTCTACGATCTTCATCCCCTCGTGGTGGAGGACATCCTCAACACCAGCCAGCGGCCGAAAGTCGATGACTGGGACGGCTACACGTTCATCGTCCTGAAGGCCCTGCACTATAGCGACTCCAGCGGCGAGATCACCGCCGAGCAGGTAAGCATTGTGCTGAGAGGCGACACGGTCATCACCTTTCAGGAGATCGAGGGCGACGACTTCCTGCCCGTAATCGACCGCATCATCAACGACCGAGGGAGGATTCGAAAACTCGGCGCCGATTTCCTCGTATACGCGATCCTGGATTCGATAGTGGACAATTATTTCGGCATACTCGAGCGCCTGGGCGACCGTATCGAATCGCTGGAGGACGAGCTGCTGAGCGATCCGCGCAGAGAAACCATCCACAACATACATACCCTCAAGAAGGAAATGATATTCCTTCGTAAATCCGTATGGCCGCTGCGCGAGGTCATCTCCCGGCTCGAGCGCGGCGAGGGCGGCGCCTTCGGAGATTCCACCGTCGTGTATCTCAGAGACATCCACGATCATATCGTCCAGATCATCGATACGGTCGAACTTTTCAGGGATATGCTTTCCGGGATGCTCGACATCTATCTGACAAGCGTCAACAACCGCCTGAACGAGGTCATGAAGCTCCTCACCGTGATTACGACGATCTTCATTCCCCTGAGCTTCATAGCCGGCGTGTACGGCATGAATTTCCGCTTCATGCCGGAGCTCGAGTGGCGCTGGGCGTATTTCGCGGTGATCGCCCTCATGGCGGCGATCGGCCTGTCCATGTTCGTTTACTTCAAGAAAAAGAAATGGATATGACCGCGCCACGGGACCGAAGAAATACTTGATCAAATCGTGTGTTTTTTATATGATGAGCTATACTGCGTACTGATCGGTATATCGGTCGCCGTTTTGCCGTCCGCCATGTAGCGTGTCTCGGCCTGAAAAAGCATAATTACGGGCGTATTGAATTCGGCAGGACTTTTAACAACATTTACATCAACGCGGTGTAATTAAGGAGAAAAACATGCTCAATCAATATCTCATGTGGGGGGGCTTCGTTCTTTTCATCATCGCGATGCTCATCCTCGACCTCAAGGTTCTGCAACGCAGAAGCCACGTCATGCCGGTGAAAGAGGCCCTCCTCTGGGTCGCGTTCTGGGTTTCGCTCGCGCTCATCTTCAACGTGGGGATATACTTCTATTTCGGCATGGACAGCGCGCTCGAATTCCTCACCGGCTACCTGGTGGAGTATTCGCTGAGCGTGGACAATATCTTCGTTTTCGCCCTTATATTCTCGTACTTCGGCATTCCTTCGGAATACCGGCACAAGGCGCTCCTGTGGGGAATCCTCGGTGCGATCGTTATGCGGGCCATCTTCATCCTGGCGGGCGTCGCGATGATCAACCGGCTGCACTGGATCATCTACGTCTTCGGCGCCTTCCTGGTATACATCGGAATCAAGATCGCGTTCGAAAAGGACCGGGAAATGGATCCCGGGAAAAATCCCATACTGCGCCTCGTAAAGCGCTTTCTGCCGGTCACTGAATCCTACGAGGGAGGAAGATTCTTCGTCCGCAGGGCGGGCAGGATCTTCGCCACACCGATGCTCATCGTAGTCATCGTTATCGAGACCACGGACGTCATCTTCGCCGTCGACTCGATCCCGGCCATTCTCTCGATTACGCTCAATCCGTTCATCGTCTACACGTCCAATATCTTCGCGATCCTCGGCCTGCGCGCGCTCTACTTCGCACTGGCCGGCATCATGGACCTTTTTCATTATCTCAACTACGGTCTCGCGGCGATTCTCGTCTTCGTCGGGGTCAAAATGCTCATCTCCGACTATTACAAGATTCCCGTGGCGGGAGCGCTCGGATTCATCGTGCTGGTTCTGGCGACCTCGATCGTCGCCTCGATCATGTTTCCGAAACAGGACACTCCGTCTCCTAATGGTGTACCAGATAAGCGATGAGTACGACCTCCGGCGATAGACTCCGCTCCGTTCTTGAGTGGGATTCGATCGTTTCGGAGATAGCGGCGCGGTGCTCGTCCGATCCCGGCAAGAAGGCCGCGGCGGAGCTCGCGCCGCTTGAGCCCGGGCGCATACGCAAACGACTGCGCGCCATAAGCGAAATACGCGGGCTCGACGAACGGGGCACGTCGTTCGACTTCAGGGGGCTCAGGGACATACGCGAACCGGTCGGCCGCGCCGCGAAGGGCGCCGTCCTCGGATTGGGCGAACTCTTTGCCATACGCTCGTTCATCATGGCCTCCCAGCGCGTTCTCGCATTTCTCAAACAATACGCGGACGATCTGCCCTCCCTCTCCGAGGAGCGTGACCGCCTCGACCCCCTGAAGCGCGAGGGAGAGGCGCTCATACCGGCGATGACGGACAACGGAGAGCTCAACGACGCCCGTTTCCCGAAGCTCCGCCGCATCCGCGCCGATATCCAGGAGACGCGCGCCGAAATCGAGAAGCGCATGAACGCGATGGTTCACTCCGCCGCGCTCGAAAAGGCGCTCCAGGAAAAAGTATTCACCACGCGAAACAACCGCTACGTGCTGCTGGTCAAATCCGCCATGCGCGGACGCGTCCGGGGCACCGGTCTCGACGTTTCGGCGAGCGGCGCCACGCTCTTCATAGAACCGGAGGATATCCAGCCCCTCGACAACCGCCTCATCGCGCTCAATTTCGACCTTCAGATCGAAACCTCCCGAATCATGCGCGAGCTGAGCCAGGCCGTGGGCGAAGGCTTCACGGGCCTTGTCGAAAACCTGTCCGTCCTCGCAGGGCTCGACCTGCTTACGGGCGCCGCGCGCTTCTCCTCGGCCATCCGGGCCTCCGAACCCGAGCTCGCCGACGAACCGGTCATGCGCCTCTACGGCGCGCGGCATCCCCTGCTCTACCTGATGCACGGCGACAGGGTCGTGCCGAACGACCTGTCCCTCGGCGAATCGTACAACTGCCTGATCATCTCCGGCGCGAACACCGGCGGAAAGACCGTGCTCCTCAAGACGGCCGGGCTCTGCGCGCTCATGCTCCGCCACGGCCTCCACATCCCCGCCGGGCCGGACTCGCGCATCGGCATTTTCGATCCGGTTATGGCCGACATCGGCGACGATCAGAGTATCGCGCATTCGCTCTCCTCGTTCAGCGGGCAGATAGTGATACTGAAACAGATGATGGAGAGCGCGCGCCCGTCGGCCCTCATTCTCATCGACGAGATAGTAGTGGGCACAAACCCGCGCCAGGGCGCGTCACTGGCGCAGGCGGTCGTCGAGGAGCTCGCCGCGACCGGCGCGAAGATAATCGTGACCACCCATTACAACGAGCTCAAGGAGCTGGCCTCGCGGGACGAGCGCTTCCGTAACGCCAGCGTATCGTTCGACCCGGAGACCCTGGCTCCGGCCTACCGGCTCATGACCGGCATACCCGGGGTGAGCTACGCGCTGGAGATCGCCCGCATCTACGGGATTCCCGAGGGGATACTGTGTCGCGCCAGGGAATTGCTCGACGAGCGCGAAATTAGCGTCGAGGCGCTCATCGAAAAGACCCAGAAGCACGAACAGGAGATCGCCGCTGAGCGGGAGCGGCTCGCCGAAGAGAGGGCGGCCGCCGCGCGTGAGAAGGAGCGCTACCTCGAGCTCCAGCGCAGGCAAGCGGAATTGATGGAGAACATGACCCGGGGAGAGGGAACGCGCTTTCTCGACGAGCTCAAGGAGTACCGGCGGGAGATCGCCGCGAAGATCCGCGAACTGCAGCAGGCCGACCTCCGCACCGCGGGCGAACTGCGGCGCGAAATCGGGGAGATACAGAAGAAGGTCGAGACGGAGATCGCCGACAGCGCGCGAAAACGATTCTCACGCGAGTACGAACCGGTCGATCCCGCCACGGCGCAACCGGGAGACCGCGTATTCATCGTTTCGCTCGAGAAGGAGGCGGTAATCGAAAGCGTCGACCCTGGCGGCGAAAGCGCGGAGCTCAGGCTGGGTAACGCGATCCGGGCGCGCTTCAGGTTCCGCGATATGCTCCGCCTTCCCGAAGGAACACAGACGGCCGGAGCCCGCAAAAAGACCGCGGATAGGTCCGGCGGCAAAGCGCCGGCTCCGACCGCCAGGCCCGTGCCGCTCACCATACAGACGAGCTACAATACCATCGACCTGAGAGGGCTTCGCGTCGACGAGGCCGTCGACCGCATGGAACGCGACCTGGACCGCATGGTACGCTCGGGCATCCACTCGGCCGTCATCATCCACGGGCACGGGACCGGAGCGCTCAAGGAAGCCGTGCGCTCGCGGCTCAGGCACTCGTCCTATGTGCGCGATTTCCGTTCGGGGGAATACGGCGAGGGAGGCGACGGCGTCTCAATCGCCCTGCTCAGGGAGTGAGCATTCTCCGCCGGCCCGGCAGAGCATAACCGTCGCCTCATAGGGCTCAAGCTCGCCGGGGAGGGAAACGAGCTCCGCGCCGGTTGCGCGGTGCGTCGAGATCAGGATTTCCCATGGTTCGCCGTTCTCGAGCTTAAGCCTCTTCAGCCGGCGGGTGAAATTCATCACAACCAGCACCTTTTCTCCTTCGTGCAGCCGGTACCAGGCCACCACACCGTCGCGCGCCTTTCTCGCCTGAACCCATTCCCCTGCGGCGAGCGCGCGCACGGAGCGCCTGAGAAGGATCAGGTTCCGGTAAAAATTGAGCAGCGAGCCCGGTTCCTCCCGCTGCGCCCCGACGTTGACCGACTGATAGTCACGGTTTACCGGAAGCCAGGGCCTGCCCGCGGTAAACCCGGCCGCGTGACCGCCGTTACACTGCATGGGGGTGCGCGCTCCGTCCCTGCCCCGGTAGAACGGCCAGTATTTTTTTCCGGCGGGATCGCGTATATCGGACCTGCGAATCCTCGCCTGCGTCATGCCGATCTCCTCGCCGTAGTAGATGAAGGGCGTCCCCTTCAGCGTCAGGAGGAAGGTTGCGGCCACACGCGCCCGGGCGCCGGTATGGCGACCGCAGGCGTATCTCGATATATGACGGGGCTGATCATGGTTGGAGAGCACATGACAGGGCCAGCCGTCCTCCGGCACCAGGGCCAGCCAGCGCCTTGCCGTTTTCAGGAATTTCCTGCCGCTCCATTTTGAATACAGGAGAGAGAAGTCGAATACCAGATGCAGTTCGTCCGCACCGTCCCCGAGATAGGACGCGGACAGCTCCGGATCGCCGGGCGGAGGAGAAAAGACCTCCCCCACCGTCATCCGCTCCGGATACGAATCGAGAAGCGAACGAAGTTCCTTCAAAATTCGATGAGTGCGCTTGCGATTTCGATCGAAAATGTGCTCCTGGAGATCATACGGCCTGGGAGCGTAGCTCAGGCCCTTGACATAGGGGTTGTCCCTGAACTTCTTGTCCTTGACATACCAGTTCACGACATCGAGCCTGAAGCCGTCTACCCCCCGATCGAGCCAGTACGCCACCTCACCGAACATGGCTTTTTTCAGCTCGGCGTTCCTCCAGTTGACGTCGGGCTGCTCTTTCAGGAAAGAATGCAGGTAATACTGGCCCGTCTCTTGGTCCCACTCCCAGGCGCTTCCGCCGAAGGCCGCGCGCCAGTTGTTGGGCGGTCGGCCTTTGACTCCGTCCACCCATATGTACCAGTCGCGCTTCGGGTTGGAGCGAGACGACCGGGACTGGACAAACCACATGTGCAGGTGCGAGGTGTGGTTTATCACCAGGTCCATAATAATCCGGATTCCACGCCGATGCGACTCCGAGATCAGGCGGTCAAAATCGCGGTTGGTGCCGAACAACGGATCGATCTTTCTGAAATCGCTTATATCGTACCCGAAGTCGTACATGGGCGACTTGTTCACCGGAGAGAGCCACACGGCATCGACGCCGAGCCATTCCAGATAATCGAGCTTTTCGATGATGCCCTGTATATCGCCGACACCGTCCCCGTTCGAATCGTAGAAGCTTCGCGGATATATCTGGTAGATAACGCCGTGTTTCCACCACAGGCGTCCATCGGAAGCGCGTTTGCCGTCTTTCGAAGCGATCATGGCCCCCGCCTCGCCGTTGAATTCAGCGTATCGATCTCGGCGCGGATACGTCGGTACAGCTCACCGGTCCACGGAGGAGAATGGGGAGGTGGAATGTAGGCGGACTGCGGCATGTGCGGCGCGATTACTACGCGCACCCCCTTTATTCCCGTTCGCCATGCGAGCAGAAACAGTTCTTCTATCGCCGCGTCGCCGATCGCCAGGCAGCCTGTTGAAAAGTCACCGCCATGTATGTGGATATCGCCGCCCAGCGCCGTACGGCCGTCGCGCGCGGCCATCTCCCGGTCGAAGTCGTTCGGATAGCCAAGCGCAAGGGCGAGATAATAGGCGCTCGCCGGATTGAGCCCGGTAACCGGGTACACGCCCTCCGGAACCTGCCTGTCGCCCTCGCGCAGCTTTGGTCCCGGACCGCCGCTGGCGCCGAGAACGGGATAAATTTTAACACGCGTGAAACCCGCTTCACCGCGTACCCACAGCTCCAGCAGTCTTTCTTTTTTATATGCCAGCAACAGAAGTTCCCGGGGTGGATATCCGGCACCGGCCGCGCGGAACGAGGCGGCAAGGGGTGATTCTATTCTTCCGGCGAGGGCTTCGGCCGTACGCTCGACCGCCCGCACGCGCTCCATCCGTTCGGCCGCGTCCCTAAAGCACGAGAAGGCGCACAGTATGACGAAGGTCAGGGCTATCGCACGGCGTCTGAACGCGGCATATCGGAAATTCCTCATGGTCACCGGGCAGACGTCCTCCTAGCCGAATAGGGCGTCCATGATCCTTCCGTAGAACGACGGGAATATCCGCTGGACGATATCGATGAGTTTCGCGTCCGAGCCTATGAGGAGGCGGCGCTTGTTTCTTTTAATTGCGTGGATAATGGCCTTCGCGGCCTGGTCGGCCGTGGTCTTCGCCATGCGGTCGAAGCGCCTTGCGAACTTTTTATTGGCGTCCTTTCCGAAACCGGAGGTGAAACGCGCGTTATATGCTATATTGGTCTTTATCCCGCCCGGATGCACAGAGATGGCGGTGATCGGAGTGTCCTTCAGCTCGCGCTGGAGCGACTCGGTGAATCCGCGCACCGCGAACTTTGTGGCGCAGTAGGTGGTCTGCGAGGGAACACCGACGAGCCCGAAAGCGCTCGAAAGGTTGACCACCCAGGCCTCCGGGCGGTTCCGGAGGTGCGGAAGGAACGCGCGCGTTCCATACACCACACCCCACAGGTTGATGCCCATAATCCATTCGAACTCGCGGTAGCTGACGTCGTCCAGCCTGCCGAAAAGGGTTACGCCCGCGTTGTTGATGACGATGTCCGCCTGTTTGTATTTCTTAATCACCGCCGCCGCGAAACGCTCCACCTGTGGTCGGCTGGCGACATCGACCACCTGCGACATGGCCACGCCTCCCGCTTCCTTAACCATGCGGACCGTTTCGTCGAGGCCCTTTTTATTGAAGTCGGCGAGCGCGAGAAAGCAGCCCTCCCCGGCAAGAGCGAGCGCCAGGCTCCTGCCGATACCCGATGCGGCACCGGTGATTACGGAGACTTTTTTTCAAGCGACTTCATGGGAATACCCCCGGGGGAAAATGGAAATGGCGCAACCCGCCTGAAAACTCCGGCTATGGTACGCAGGAGCGCGCCGAACGCAAGAGGAATTCACCCCCCCGGCGAAAAATTTATTTTTTCGTCAATCAGGCCGGCGATACCGCGACAAGCCTTCTGCCGAATTCCCGGCATTTTTCCCGAGCCTCTTCATCGGGGTTCCACATGACGCGAAGTCCGCCGTCTATCACCTCGAAACCGGCGGCCGCAAGCATTCCCTCGAGCATCTTTACCGACTCGCCGCTCCAGCCGTAGGTGCCGAAAGCCGCGGCTTTTTTCTCCTTGAAACCGAGACCTCGTATCTCCTCGAGCAATCCCGCCAGCGAGCTCATCACTCCTCGGTTCACCGTGGGAGATCCGACGACGATCAGCTTCGACTTGAAGACCTCGGTAATAATGTCATTCTTGTCGGTCATGGAGGCGTTATAAAGCTTCAGCGTGATGCCGTTTCCGGCTTCGCGCACACCCTCGGCGACGGCCTCGGCCATCGCCCGGGTGCCGTTCCACATGGTGTCGTAGATAATGGTTATCTGATTTTCCCGGTAATTCTTCGCCCACTCCAGGTAGCGGCGCACTATCTGGGCCGGGTCGTCCCGCCAGATGACGCCGTGGCTGGTGCAGATCATATCGAGCGGCAGGTTGAGCGCGAGCACCTCCTCGATCTTTTTCACCACCAGCGGGCTGAAGGGCGTGAGGATGTTGGCGTAGTACTTGATGCTCTCGGCGAACAGCTCGCACC
>CAZEAH010000059.1:0-10377 GCA_964510075.1 uncultured Leptospirales bacterium
GTATAAGCGAGTCGAATGTCGCAGAGTATCTTGCCAACCCCTTTGTTATAGCCTGCGGGGCATCCTCGATAGTGGATCCCGCCCTTGTTAACGCCGCCGATTATGATGCTCTCGCCCGCAGGATCGAAGGTATGAAAAGGGCCGCGGGACTCTGATCGTTCTGCCCAACGTTCGAGCATGCCGCTATCCCCTTTATTCATCCGCGCCTTCGAATTGAGGGCGGAACTGTTCGATCTTCCCGATGAAGGTTGCTTCAGGCTCTTTAATGCCGCCGGTGACGGCCTGGACGGGCTCACCATCGACCTGTACGAGGAGTACCTGCTTGCCCAGCTGTATTACGACGAAACACACGATCGCGCGGATGAAATTATCTCCGCGCTGGAGCCGGCCGTGGCCAGGCTGCCCCGTAAGCCGCGCGCCCTGCTTGTGAAGGACAGGCGTAAAATAGATGACGGTGACGGATTCGCGTCCCGGCGCTCAAGCCGTACGGTATGGGGGGAGACGCCGCCGCCTGGATACCGCGTAAGGCACTCGGGCATGACGGTGCTCGTAGATCTGGTGCACGGACAGCATACGGGTCTTTTCCTTGATATGCGCGAGATCCGTGGGAAACTTAGCCCCTATTACTCCACGGGAGGAGGGCGCCTGCTCAACCTTTTCGCCTACACCGGTGTCTTTTCCGTGCATTCCCTCATGAACGGTGCGCGTTCAGCCGTAAACGTGGACCTGTCGGCGGCCGTCCTCGAAAGGGCCCGTCAAAACTACCGTGCAAACGGCCTTGAGTGCGACGACAGGGACTTCATTCGAGGCGATTCCTTCGAATGGCTGAGACGGTTTGCTAGGAAACAAAGGCGTTTTGACGTGGTGATCTTCGATCCGCCGACCTTTTCCAGAAACAGGCGGCGGAGCTTCTCGGTGAAACGGGATTACCGTACGGCGCTTGACGCCATCGGTATGTGCGCGCCCGGGGGTATGGCTCTCACCACGATAAATGCCGAATCGGTAACCGAGCGGGAGTATCGCTCCTTTCATCCGCGGGAATGGGAGTTGGTTTTCTATTCGAACGAATCATCAGATTTTGTTTATAAAACCAGACCCTACCTTAAGGCGGGGTTGTGGGAAATACCGGCGTAGGATAACGCGGTCGGGTCGCGCACGTGCCGAAGGGGGTGGTAAGGACTGACGCGCGGCAGCATGTTTCGGAGTGATAAATAAAATTCTTGACAGAGGCGTAAATCTCAATACAGTGCGGTGATTAAAGTGGGATAAAAACGAATCCATGCTCTATCTTTCGCTGATACTCATCGCTTCAGGTCTTTTCCTGGTCGTAACCTCGCTAGTCCATACACAGCATGCGCGCCGAAGAATCACTTTGGGCGATCGCTTCGTTCCGAACGATGATTCCGGTTTTGGTATGGATGAGCGGCGGTTTGATGTCGATCGGGAGCGTGTACACCGTCCGGACCATACTCGGCGCGCGGTACCCCGTCGGCGGGAGGACGTTGACGCGTCGCCCCCTCTGGAGGACTTCAGGGGGGAGGACGAGGCCGCTTTCGATGAACTTTCCGCCGAAAAGTCCGGAATTTTAGACGAACTCGATGCCCGTTTTAACGATAATGATAGTAAAGAGACGGCGCCGGAAGCGGCCTCCGCCGGTGGGCGACCGGTATCGGGCAGAGCCGTACTTTATGAAGACGCATCGGGCCTGGTGGATTATGAGGGAGGGGAGAGTTCGATCGACCCCACGCTGGAGGCATACTCCAGGCTGAAGCGGATAGGCGAGGGTGAAGTGCAGATCGCCGCCGAGGGGCTGATCGTACGTGCGGGGAGAGCGACACACCGCTTCGATTTTTACAAGATTCGTGATTATAAGCTCGGGGACAATTATATCGCGCTGTATCTCAGAAACAGCCGCGCGGTGAGGCTCTTTCTGGTGGGCGAAAACCCCGAATTCAGGTTTGAAATACAGGCGGCGGTCGAGGATTACTTCCGCAACGCGGGATAATATGTACTCACATTATAAAACACGCAAAAGAAACAGCGGACTGTTCAGGTTTTTCGGCCTCATGGTTGCGGCAGGCGCGATACTTTTCCTGTTTATTAACTTCAAACAATATATATTTTTCTGGAAATATACCCAGCACAGAATCGCCCGAGAGATTGCGCTGGCGATGAACACCCCGTCGCCGGAGGAGCGCGAGAAGCTCCTGAAAAACATCGCATCCAAATGTGAGGAGCTTGACGGCGACAATCAGCTGTCGCCGGAGGCCTTTTTTATGGCGGGCGAGGCCAATTGCCTGCTCGGCGAGGCGGTGATGGGGAGGACCTTTTCGGAAGCGCTGATCCACGACGGCGTTCCCGTAGAGGCGGGCGAGGCGGCGCGGCCTCATTTTATCGCCGCCATACGCTGTATCAACAAGGGACGCGCTCTTTCGGGAGGGATCGAGCCCAGGCAGGCGCTGGTCCTGGCAAAGGCCGGTTTTTACGCGGGACATTACGGAGGGAAAACGCTCCATTCCATCACGGCTGCGGTGGGACCCGCCTCCTCCCTCGCGTCGGTGGACGATGCCCGCTTCTGCGCACTGATGCATATCCTGGCCGGAAAAGACGAGGAGGGGTTTCGCATCCTCGCGGAATACGGCAAGACCACGGACACCCTGGAAGGCAGACTCTTTCAGGCGACATTATACGCCATATCGAAGCAGTATACAAATGCAATCCTTAACTACCAGGAAATCCTGAGGAAGACCTCGGACAGCGCCATACTGAAGCTCGCTCACATAAATCTCGGCAAGCTGTATTATAATCAGTCCCTGTACAATGAATCACTTGCCCACTTTACCGGCGCGCTTGCCATCGATGAACGGGACAATCAGCTTAAGATATGGATAGGCAAAAACTACTCGGCGCTGGGCAACAAGGCAAAGGCGCGTGCGGTGTGGAGCGAGGTACTGGCGATCGACTCGGCCAACGAGGAAGTCAAAAGACTGTTGAATCCACCCATGTGACGGCTCCGGGCCCCGGTTATATTGTATTTTGGGATATTATCGCTTGACAAAAAATTCTGTTATAATAAGTGAATTGAGACGGACCTGCATATGCCGCGTCCGCGGATGGTGGATCCTGTAATACCGTAAATAATCAATCCCAAGGGAGTCTTTACGGGAGTTATTGCCGTGAGTGGTGCGGTTATTTTCCCGTTTTCGGCGGTCTTCAGTTTCAGCCGGAAGGGACAAAAGCGGTCTGAATGTACAGTGCCGGCTTTTTTCAGTTAACGTGGAATGTTGTCGATAAAGAGGCGTGCCGCGGATCGCAAGGCGGACGGTCGGCCCTCCGCCCCGGCGGAGGCTTTCCGGGCCGGCGGCGCACACGGCGCCTCCATTTATTCCGGTAATCCGGGAAGAGGAGATCGGTATTATGTTCAGTTCCATATATGGAATGTTTTCCAATGACATGGGGATCGACCTGGGTACGGCCAACACGCTCGTGCATGTGAAGGGTCAGGGGATCGTGCTCAGCGAACCATCGGTCGTCGCAGTGCAGAGCGGCACCGGCAAGGTGCTCGCCGTGGGACACGAAGCCAAGCGCATGCTCGGGAGAACTCCAGGAGACATCGTAGCCATACGGCCGATGAAAGACGGGGTCATAGCGGACTTCGAAACGGTTGAAAAGATGATACGCTATTTTATCACCCGGGTGCACAAGCGGAAAACGCTCGTCCGCCCCAGGGTGGTGATCGGGGTTCCTTCCGGAATCACCGAGGTGGAAAAGCGCGCGGTGCGCGAGTCAGCCGAACAGGCCGGCGCGCGCGAAATTTTTCTTATCGAGGAAGCGCTGGCCGCCGCGATAGGAGCGAATATACCCATTCACGAGCCCGCCGGCCACATGATCGTGGACATAGGCGGGGGCACCACTGAAATCGCCGTTATCTCGCTCGGCGGACTCGTAATAGCCGACTCGGTTCGAGTAGCCGGTGACGAATTCGACGAAGCCATTATAAAGTACATGAGGACTCAGTACAACCTGGTGATAGGGGAGCGCATGGCCGAAGAGGTCAAATTCCGCCTGGGGAACGCCTTCCCCGAGAAAAAGGCGGAATCCATGGAGTTAAAGGGCCGCGATGCGATATCGGGGCTCCCCCGCACCCTCGAAATCGACAACTCGGAAATCCGCAAGGCCCTCAAGGAGCCGGTGGACCAGATCCTCGACGCGATCAAAAGGATACTTGAAAAAACGCCGCCGGAACTCGCGGCGGATATTGTGGAACGCGGCATCGTTATGACCGGAGGTGGTTCCCTGCTCAAGGGGCTCGACAAGTTCATCAGCAAAGAGACGGGCGTTCCGGTGATCCGGGCCGAGAACCCTCTGACATGTGTCGTACTGGGGGCCGGGAAGTTCCTCGAGGAATTGAAGAACCTCTATCGGGCGAATCTCAAATAGCAATTCAAAGCACACGGCGGCCCCAAGGGGCCGCTCGTTAATTACGGGGACAGGCGGGCGATTCCATTGGATTTCCTTGAAAGGCATAAATCGATTATCGCATTCTGCGCGTTTTCGCTCTTCTGTTTTATTTCGCTTGCGGTACGCTCCTCCGCCCTGACGTTCAGCCTCGAGGGAGTGGGAAGTCTCGCCCTCATGCCTTTCCAGAAAGCGTATTACAGCGTACAGCAGGGTGTTCACATGCTGTGGGCCGGATTTACGGAGCTCGGCGACGTGCGCGACGAGCTCGTCCGCACCCGTGAAAAGCTCCAGCATTACGAGGCCGTCGCCGAGGAACTGGGTGAAATAAAAAAGGAAAACGAACGCCTCCGCCAGTTGCTGGACATGCAGCAGCGCGTCGAGTATACGTCCGTTTCCGCCACAATCATCTCCAAGGATCCGGACAACTGGTTCAGGACCATCGTCATCAATCGCGGCGAGGCGGACGGCGTCCGGGTGAATATGCCGGTTATCGCCTTCAGGGGCGAAGAAAAGGCGGTGGTGGGCAAAGTGATCGAGGTGCGCGGCAGGATCTCGCGAGTGCTTCCCATCATATCCACCGATATGAGGCTGGGCGTTATGTTCCAGGAAAACAGGTTTCCGGGCCTGAGCAGCGGGTATGCGCCCAATTCCACACTTGTGTTAATGGATTATATCAGCAAATCGGCGACAATCAAGTTCGGCGATGTAGTCATCACGTCGGGACAGGGCGGAGTATTTCCCCAGGGGCTTCTCGTCGGCAAGGTCATAAAGACCCTCGTAACCGATACAAGCGCATATCAGAAGGCACTCGTACGTCCCATCATCGACTTCAATCAGGTCGAAAACGTATATGTCATTAAAAAAGAGCCGGATGCAGAGCTTCTCAAAATGCTCGGACCGGAGGAACAATGATCGTCACCTATATATTGACGGCGGCCCTGGTGCTCGCCTCGCTTATCGTGCAGGGACACTCTTCCTTCGAGATTCTGCGCATAGCCGGCTGCAAACCCGACCTTATTTTCATCGTCATCGTATATATGGCGTATAATTTCGGCTCGTTCTACGGCGAGACCACCGGTTTCATAGCCGGAATCTTTCACGATGCAATTTCCAACTCGCCGCTCGGCCTGCTCGCTTTCCCCAAGATGCTCCTGGGGTATGTGGTGGGCTTTTTCGGCAGGTCGGTGTTCCGGCAGAACATTCTGACAGTCGCCCTGCTCATCTTTCTTTCGTCACTCCTGAAGGGCGTGGTGACGCTTTTTCTCGCGTACCTGTTCCATACCGCCTCGGTGGCATCACTGGTGCACGTGGTGTTTCCCGAATCGTTCTATAACGCGCTGCTCGCGCCTCCCCTGTTTTTTCTGTTCGACAAGCTTTTCGAGAAGGAACTGGCGAGGGAGGGATACTGACGTATGTCCCAGACGTCCCTTCGAACCAGAATGCTGGAAGCGTTCAGGCGCCGGATGTTTTTCATCATGGGAATCATGGCCGCCGTCTTTATCGTACTGCTCGGTCAGATCGTCAACCTCCAGCTCATCCAGGGAGAGACCTTCAGGGAACGTTCCCGGATGAATATGGAAAACTATATTCCCATCCCCGCATCGAGTGGAGAAATGTACGACCGCAATTTTAAGATCGGCCAGCACAAGACGGTCATCGTCTCCAACAGGCCGTCGTTCAATATAACGACCATCCCGGCAAGCTTTAAAAGCAAGCAGGAGATGGAGACGGTGATAGAATCACTGTGTCGTCTTCTTAAAATATCGTATGACGACGTAATGGCGGACATTCGCTCGCGGAACCCCTGGGAGAGCATCGTGATCCGCGAGGATATCGGTTTCGATACGATTGTGGTGATAGCCTCGAACCAGCACCGCTTTCCCAATATCGACTGGGAGGACGCGCCCGTCAGGGTCTATAATTACGGAAATATGTTCTCGCACGCGGTGGGGTATATTGGAACGATCAGTCCAGCCGAGTATAAAAGGCTGCGCGATTCGGGCTACAGGCACTATCAGAAGATCGGCAAATCGGGCCTTGAGGGCGAATACGACAGCCTTCTCCGGGGAGTGGACGGGCATTACCGGCGCGTGGTCGATGTGCGAAACCGTATCGAGGGAGAGGAGGTGGGCCTTCAGGCGGTCGCCGGCAATAATATCGTTCTTTCCATGGATTTTGAAGTACAGAAGGCCGCCTGGGAGGCGATGAAGGACCTCAAGGGAAGCTGTGTGGTCCTTAAACCTCACACCGGCGAGGTCATAGCCCTTGTAAGCCGCCCGGACTTTGACCCGAATCTGGTCATATCGAAAAACAACGCCAAAATCATCGAGGAGCTCAATACCGATAAAGACAAGCCGTTCCTGAACAGGGCCATACAGTCGAAGTATCCCCCCGCGTCCACATTCAAAATCGTGACCTCGATCGCGGCGCTCGAAGAGGACAAGTGGAATCCCAATTACACGTTTTTCTGCCCCGGGAAATACACCTTAAAGGGGTTCATCGACAGGGACTTCTACTGTTACGACTCGCACGGCACCCTCGATATGTACTGGGCCATAGCCAAATCGTGCAGCGTCTATTTTTACCAGCTGGGCTACAAGATAGGCCCCACGATTATATTGAAATACGCGGAGTATTTCGGGCTGTCCGATAAAACGGGGATCGACCTTCCGGGGGAGGCGCAGGGCTTCCTGCCGACAAAAAAATGGAAGCTGAAGACTTTCGGCCAGCAGTGGTTTGACGGGGATACGGTGAATCTGTCGATAGGCCAGGGATTTGTCAGCGTCACTCCCATCGAAATGGCAAATCTGGTCTGCGGTATAGTAAATAACGGGATAATTATGAGGCCGCACCTGGTAAAGGAGGTGCTCTCTCCGGACAATAAAAAGGTTTTAAGAAAGACCGAGCCCAGGAAACTGAGAGAGATACCTCTATCGCCCATGACGCTCGACACCCTTCGGCAGGGCATGAGGCTTGCGGTAAAGAGCGGGACCGCGGGGAGACTCTCGTATCTTAAAGTCCCGATAGCGGGGAAAACAGGGACCGCACAGACGCGCTCGAAGAGAAAGGACGATTATTCACAGCACGCCTGGTTCGTGGGATACGCCCCGTTCGACGGTCCGGTGGAAAACGCCGTGGCGGTGGTAGTTATGATCGAGTACGGAGTCGCCGGCGCGGTCGGCGCGGTCCCCATCGCGGAACGGGTGTTCTCAAAGATGCTGTCGCTGGGGTACTTCTGATGCTCAGAAAAAACGAGATATACAGGATCGACTATGTTCTTGTATCGGCCGTGATGGCGGTGATCATCATCGGCATCCTTATGATTTATTCCGCGGGTTTTGATCCGATCGACCGCACCAATAACGGCCTGTACAAACGCCAGATCGTCTGGTTCATCCTCGGCTTTATTCTTATGCTAATAATGACCTTTGTCCGCTATAAATCTCTGGGAGATTACTGTCTGTACATTTATTTCTTCGCGTTATTGCTTGTTGTCATAACAACGTTTTTCGGTACGCCCATCCGTAACACGCGGGCATGGCTGACTTTCGGATACTTCTCGATCCAGCCGTCGGAGTTCATGAAGCTCGCTGTGGTCATCGTACTCGCGAAATATCTGGAGTTGCGCGAGCGGGACATACATCATCTCCGCGAGCTTCTCGTTCCGACCGTTGCCACCGCCGTACCCGTGCTCTTCATACTCATGCAGCCGGATTTCGGGACCGCGATGGTCTTCATCCCCGTTCTTTTTACCATGCTGTTCATAGGGGGGGCGGACGTCTCACACCTTGTCGCGGTTATCAGCATCGCCGCCATAGCGCTGGTATTCCCGATGGTCCTTACGTACAGGGAGTGGGTCGCGGCACAGGACGAAAACATTATCGTCAGCTTCTTCAAGGATTACGGCCTGCTCTTTTCGGTAGCGGGTTTTCTGATGGTTCTGGCGATCGCGATGTACGTACTGCATTTCTTCATGATCAAGAAAATATTCAGAAAAATATACATCCCGTCCGTCGTCGTTTCGCTGGGTCTCTTCTTCTCGGTTTTCATCATGCGCTTTCTAAAAGATTACCAGAAAAAGAGGATTCTGGTGTTTCTTAATCCGGATCTCGATCCGCATGGATCGGGCTACAACGTCATCCAGTCCAAAATAGCGATAGGTTCCGGCGGCTTTTTCGGGAAGGGTTTTCTCAACGGGTCGCAGGCGCAGCTGGGATTCCTCCCGGAGAAATCGTCGGATTTCATCTTCCCGGTGATCGCCGAAGAATGGGGCTTTCTGGGAGCGGTGGTCGTCCTCGGCCTCCTGTGTATTATTGTAATGCGCGGAGCCCAGATAGCGCTGGAGGCGAAAGACAAGTTCGGTGCGCTTCTCGCCGCGGGGATCTCGTCGATTTTTTTCTTTCACATACTCATTAATGTGGGTATGGTTCTCGGAATCATGCCGGTTACCGGCCTTCCGCTCTCCTTCATCTCTTACGGCGGTTCCAATCTCCTGGTGGGGATGATATCCATCGGTATCCTCATCAATATTCGCATGAACAAATTCGTTTACTGATCGTCCTCTCAGCGTCAACGGAAGGCGTGCTCCCGGCAGGGTGTTCGTAGGCTTGTGCGGCTTCCCCGGTATCGAGAGGCATCGCGAAGAGCCGGTTCGGCGGTGGTGTCATACAATTATATTGTCACTATGGCATATTTTAATATAAAAAAGAATTGAAACTTTCATAAATTATGGCATGCTGTGAGACATTTCGGTAACGACTGTTGGCGTGAGTGCGTACCCATGCGTCATTAAGGCCTCCGCCACGGTGCATGCGGGTTCGGACGATCGCGACAGTTACACTCATTATAGTGATCACGGACGGGGTATGGCGATAAGGATCCTATTAGTACTGCTGCAGATATCCTTTACCGTGCACATCTATTTTCTGATTCAGTACGTGCTCAGGAGGGAAGGGAAGTTCCTGCGGCGCTTCATCAACACCGCGATCAGCAATATCGTGCTGGCGGGCGCGCTGACCATCCTGGTGATTTTCCGTCCCGACCTTATCCGAAACGTTAATCTGCAGTTCCTCCTGTGGATTATGGCCGGTCTTATCATGATTATCATGATTATGATAAAGGCCACCATATTGCGGAACATGTACCGACGCTCCAAGGACCCGGCCAACTACCATTTCAATTTCTTCGGGAAGAAGGTTCTGCATTCGAAGGTCGTTCTGCAGGAGGAGATTTATATATTCCTTTTTACCATCCCGTTTTTTCTTTTTTGCGGGGCGTATTTCTTCGCGCGCCTGATCAATCTCCTTATGTTCGGACAGCTCTGAGATCGCAGTGCGCTGATGCGCCGGCGGACGGAAACGGGCGATGCCGCGATGCGCGCAGTGCAGTGCTCCGTCTCGATGGCTGCAAATGCGGTATCGCGGGCCGGGATTAACGGACTTGTGGTCTTTTGGTGTAGTCGGGGATAAATATTAGTGGATTTTTTCAAGTAATCAAAATAAGTTGTATATACACTGCGGATAAATTGGTTTTCCAGACGAGGAAGGCTTTTCACCCGGAGGGCGGTCCGGAATTTTCGGACAAAGACCATGCCATTCGCGGTTTAATAACTTACTATGGGGGGTTGGCCATGCCATTGATCACCGACAAGGTAAAGGAAAACGCCGAAAAGTGCAAGCGATGCGCTTTTCTTAAAATTAGAAACATGGAAATCGATAAAAACAGCGTCCTCTTCGATGAGGCCGTCATCACTCTGGAGGGCATTTACCGCGCAAGCTGTACAATGTGTCCGTTCGCCAAGGATTTTGAAAAGGTTTTCGGAATGAAACCCTATGACTACTTCCCCATGAAGAACGTCGTGGTAAAAGAATAGTCGTGCCGGCCAAGCGGTGGATAAGGCTCCGGCGGTAATACTTC
>CAZEAH010000060.1:0-10336 GCA_964510075.1 uncultured Leptospirales bacterium
GAAAAATTAATAGCAAAAATTTCCCTCTTGCTATATTTTTGCTGAATAGTTACAACACGGGAATATCGGGTGGCGGCGACGCCGGCGGGCGTACGGGCAATGACCGCTCAAGGTCATACGGTTTATGTAGAAAAGGGGGCCGGTATCGGCTCTGGATTTTCGGACGATGAGTATATCCACTCGGGCGCCGCGATTCTCGATACACCGGAAGAAGTCTGGGGCGCGGCGGACATGATCATCAAGGTCAAGGAGCCGGTGGAACCCGAATTCGACCGCATGCGCGAGGGCCAGATACTTTTCACCTATCTCCACCTTGCGGCGGACGAGTCGCTCACACGGCGCCTGCTCCAGCGAAAAATTATCGGCATCGCCTATGAAACGGTACAATTGAAGGACGGGAGCCTGCCGCTGCTCGCCCCCATGAGCGAGGTGGCGGGAAGGCTTTCGATACAGATGGGATGCTCCTGCCTCGAGGTGAAAAACGGCGGCATGGGTCTTCTCGCCTCGGGGGTGCCCGGCGTAAGACCGGCCGAGGTCGTCATTCTGGGAGGGGGCATCTCGGGCATTAATGCAGCGCATCTCGCGGCCGGTCTGGGGGCGCGCGTCACCATCATCGACGTGAATCTCAACCGCCTGCGTTATCTTGCGGACGTGTTCCATTCCAAAGCGACGACGCTCATGTCCAATCAATCGAACATCGAAGAAAGCGCCGCGAATGCCGACCTCGTCATAGGTTCGGTGCTCATCCCCGGCGCGCGCGCACCCAGGCTCATAACGCGGAGGATGCTCGCCTCTATGAAACCGGGCGCGGCGTTCGTCGACATCTCCATCGACCAGGGAGGATGCGCCGAGACGAGCAGGCCGACGACGCACAACGAGCCGATCTACATCGAGGAGAACGTCGTGCACTACTGCGTCGCCAACATGCCGGGTGCGGTGCCGCGCACGTCCACCTGGGCGCTCACCAACGCCACGCTGCCCTATGCCCTCGCCATCGCCGCGAAGGGCTGGGAGAAGGCGCTCGCCGAGGACGACGCCCTTGCGAAAGGGCTCAATGTGTGTAAGGGAGACCTTACCTGTCGAAACGTCGCCGATGCCTTCGGCATGAAGTGCGCCTGACCGGCGATCGCCGTACATAAAAACAGAAATGGAGGATATTCATGGCAAGAGGACTGTCGAACAGGGAAATCAGGGCCGAGAAGGCCCGCATCCTCGGATTATTCGGAAAACACATCTCCCACGGGCAGGTGCGCTACCTGCGCTGCGCGCACCTCGACATGCAGGAGGAGCGCAGGGCGGGGATCAAGTTCGTGGACAAGGAGTCGGGCCGGGCGATAATCGACGCCTTCACATCGGCCGGCTGCTTCAACGTGGGCAGGGGCAATTCCGCCGTCATCGCCGCGCTCGATGAAGCGCTCGACGATTACGATATGGGGAGCTTCGGCCTGCTGTCGCGGCCCAAGATCGAGTTCGCCCACAAACTGGTTTCACTCTGCCCCGGCGACCTCAGGCGCATGCTCTTCGCCGGCAGCGGAGCCGACGCGATCGAGGGCGCCCTCAAACTCGCCCTCGGCGCGACGGGCCGAAAAGAGGTGATCTCCATGGTGAAGGCCTATCACGGTCATTCGGGCTTCAGTCTCTCGGCGAACGGCAAGGAATACTACAAGCACCTGTTCGAGCCGCTCATGCCGGGGTTCAGGTTCGCCCCCTTCGGAGACCTCGCCGCGGTGGAGAAGCTCGCATCGAAAAATACGGCGGCGGTCATTCTCGAGCCCATCCAGGGAGAGGGGGGCATCCACGTGGGGAGCGACGACTACCTGCGGGGTCTCAGGACGCTGTGCGACCGGCTTGGCATCATGCTGATATTCGACGAGATTCAAACCGGCCTGGGGCGCACCGGGCGGATGTGGGGAAGCGAGCACTCGGGTGTTGTCCCCGATATCATGGTGGTCGCCAAATCCATCAGCGGGGGACTGTTCCCCAACGCCGCCATCGTCTATCGCGATACGCAGCCGCTTACCGGGTTTGTCGACCGTCATCCCGATTTTCATGACACGTCCGGCGGCTGCTCGGACCTGGGCTGCATCGTCTCGATGAAGGTTCTGGATTACCTGGTTGAAAACAAAATCTGGGAGAACGCCGCGAAAACCGGTGCCCGTTTCAAGGCCGGGCTCGAGGATATAACCCGCGAAAACCCGAAGATCGTGAAGGAGGTCCGCGGCAGGGGGCTCATGATCGGCGTGGAGTACAAATACGAATTCATCGGGGCCCTCATCGCCGACTGCCTGGCCAAGGAGGGGATATGGGCGGCCTATTCGGGCAATGCCCCCCAGGTCATGCGCTTCCAGATTCCCACCACGGCCACTGAAGCGGAGATCGACGAGATTCTTGAAAAGATCCGCAGGGCGGTGAAGGCCATGAAACCCTTTCTCATTTTCATGATGCCGCTGGCCAGGATCCCGATTCTGAGGATGGTATTCGACAACGTGAAAGTGCAGATCGCGGCCTTCAACCTGGTGCGCGACATCGAAGAGCTGTTTAAATCCGGAGGAAAGAGGTGATGGCGATGGGAAAAACCACAACGGAAATCATGGAACCGGCAGGAGGCGTTCTGCATAAGGCGCGCGCGGTCCTCTCTGAGGGATTGACAGCGTCGCTCGGCGCCCACGGCGCTGATTTTCTGGAGGGCGAGCGCGGGGGCGGATATCTGTATGATGTCGATGGAAACCGCTATCTCGACTGTTACACCGGCGCCGGGACCTGCAATCTCGGACGTAAAAACGCCGAGATCATCGCGGCCCTGCGCGCCGCCGCGCGCGAGACCGACCAGGGCAATTTCGTCATGCTCTCCGAGGACAAGGCGCGCATGGGCGAGCGCCTGGCGCGCTTTCTTCCGGGAGACCTGGAGTGCATGCTCCTCGGCGTGGTGCGCGGCGAGGGGATGGACGCGGCCTGCAAGCTGGCGCGCGGCCACACAGGCCGGGGCGGACTGGTGACGGTCGAAGGGGGCTGGTACGGACAGACGGGCTTCGCGCTCACCCTCTCCGAACGCGCGGACAAGGGGCTTTTCGGCGACCTCATCCCGGGCGTTACGACCGTCCCGTACGGCGACATCGCCGCGGCGCGGAAGGCCATCAGCAGAAAAACGGCGGCCTTCGTCATCGAACCCGTACAGGCCGAGAACCATTGCCGCACCGCCGACGCCGGATATTTCCGCGAGCTCAGAAGGTTGTGCAGCAAAAAAGGGGCCATGCTCATCTTCGATGAAACGCAGACCGGTTTCGGCCGCACCGGATCCAGGTTCGCCTTCGAGCGCCTGAATGTAGTGCCCGATATCCTCGTTTTCGGCGAGGCCATAACCGGGGGGCTCTTCCCCATGACGGGCATCGCCTTTACGCGCAAACTCAAAGCCTTTTTCGACGCGCATCCGCTCATCCACCTGTGCACCTTCGGCGGTCACGACGTGGGTTGCCGGGTCGCCTGCGCGGCGATGGACGTCTATGAAAGGACAAGGCCCTGGCAGAACGCGCTCCTCGCCGGAGATATGCTTCGCAATCGTTTGCTCGATATCGCGCGACAATACCCCGGCGTCATCCGGTCGGTGAACGGGACGGGCCTGTTACTCTCGCTGTCGTTCGCCGACGAGTCACATGCCAATGATTTCTGTATCATGGCGAAGAAGCACGGGCTCTTCGCCATGCCGGGGCGGGTTGCGAAAAACAGCGTGGTGCTCAGGCCCGCGCTCACGCTGGGCCTCGACGAAATGGAGAGTATCGCCGGGGCCGTGGTACGGGCCGCGGGCGATCTGTAAGCCGGTAGCGGTGAGCCCGCCGCGCACAACGCGTACAAAGGAGGATTCCGAATGACCATCGACGTTCACAGTCATCTGGGCGACATCCTTAATTACGACGGCGGCGGGCTGATCGACCGGACGGGAGTGGCGAAGGAAAAGATCTTCGACATCATATCCGTCAGCGGAAAAGGCCTCATGCGAACCTATGGGCTCGGGCCGATAACGTTCAGGCTCACGCGGTACTGGGTGTCCCGCGCCGAACGCGCGCGAAACGCAGCCGCCACGCTCGAGAACATGGCCCGTTCCCTCGCCGAGTCGGGGGTGGACGCCGCCGTGTGTCTGCCGATCGAGCCCCATGCCGGCTTCGACGACCTCGATGCCGCGAGAAAAAAAAACAAGCGCGTCCTTCCCTTCACCAGCATCGATTTTTCGTCAACCGTCGACTTTCGGAAGAAGTTGACCGGCGATGTGCGTCGCGGCGCGCTGGGACTCAAACTCCTTCCGATCATCCAGAAGATTCCGCTCAGCGATCGGCGCGTCATGGGGGCGCTCCAGTGTTTCGAACCCCTGAATAAACCGGTTCTCACTCACGCGGGAATATCGTCCTATTACCTCGGAAGTGAATGCGTGCGCAATATCCCCGAGTACGGCGGGATACGCTACATCGAAGAGATGGTGCGGACTTTTCCGAAGATCCGATTCATCATCGGCCACAGCGGGCTTTTCCAGTCTGCGGAGGTGATGAGGAGGCTGCGTGGATGCCGGAACGTCTGGATGGACACAAGCTTTCAGTCTCCGTTCACAATCCGAAAGCTCGTGAAGATTTTCGGCGAAGACAGAGTCATGTTCGCTTCTGACTGGCCCTACGGCGAGCGCGTACCGGCCTTGCGCGCCGTTCGGGTTGCCTGCCGCGGCTTGTTTCCCTGCCGGGCACACAGGATACTTTTGCACTGCCACCCCGGACGGCACATACCTGTATCACTCCCACGGATTGAACAACGATGCTCCGATGGCAAGATAATCGGCCGTATTCCTTGTGACCAGGGTGTACTTGTATTCGACCGCGGTACAGGCGATCAGGCCGTCAATCACCGGAAGGCTTACACCCATGCTCCGCAGGCGGGCCCGTTCGGCGCCCCACCGCAGTGCTATCGAATCCGTAACGGGCAGCGTCGATTCTTTGAACGTTGCCGAAAAACGGTTAAACCATTTGATCAGATCATTTTTCTTCCTGCCGTTCTTAAGCAGACTTATTCCATACCATAGCTCGCCGGTGGTGATACAGCTGATGAATATCTCATCGTCCGGAATTTCCGAAAACCATCCAAGAACACGCGCTTCGGGTTTGGGCCGAACAAGCTCGGATACGACACAGGTGTTAATCAGATAGCTCACAGCGTTGTATCCCGTCCGCTTTCCGTCTCACGTGAGGTATCGATCTCCAGCTCTTTATGGGGCCTCGAGAGAAGGACCGCCTTTTTCGAAGAGCTCGAACCTCTGATTTTATTTTCATAGGTCGCCACATCGATGACATACACAATCGGCCTGTTGTTTTTTGTTACAAGCTGCGGCTCTCCCTTCGCGGCCTTTTCGACGAGCTCGGAGAACCTGTTTTTGGCGCTTTGAATCTGCCATATTGTTTTTGGCATGACCGTCTCCAAAATATGTCTAGACTGTCTAGACATAATACTCAGTTGTGGTCTTGAAGTCGACTATTTTTTCAACGGGAATAAAGTGCCGGCATCTTACTTCGATACGTGTGAGTACCGGTCGAGGGTCATTACTGGTAATAGTTAATTCGGTTAAAACTGGAAGCCGCGGCCGCTTCAAATAAACACCTCGCGCGGTTTGCTTCCCTGCTGGGCGCCGATGTAGCCCCGGTCCTCCATGAGCTCTATGATGCGCGCCGCGCGGTTGTAGCCTATCGAGAGGCGCCGCTGCAGATACGAGGCCGAGGCCTTCTTGGTCTCCTCCACGATCTTGAGCGCCTCAACGAAGAGCTCGTCGTCATCGCCCTCGTCGTCTCCCGACAGTTCCTCCTCGAAGATGTTCGCGTCGATGTCGATGTAGTTGGGGTTGCCCAGAGAACGCAGGTGATTAACCACCACCTGGATTTCGTCCTCTGAAACATACGCCCCCTGGATGCGCACCGGAAACGAGCTCATCGGCGACTGGTAGAGCATGTCGCCCTTGCCCAGGAGCTTCTCCGCGCCGTTCTGGTCGATGATGGTGCGCGAGTCGGTCTTCTGCGCCACCTGAAACGCGATGCGCGCCGGAAAGTTCGCCTTGATAATGCCGGTTATCACGTCGACCGAGGGCCGCTGGGTTGCCAGCACCAGGTGGATGCCCACCGCGCGCGCCTTCTGCGCGATGCGCGTGATGAACCCCTCGATCTCCTTCTGCGCCACCATCATCAGGTCGGCCAGCTCGTCCATGATGACAACGATATACGGCAGACGCTCGTAGGCGTCGCCGTAAGCGGCCACCTTCTGGTTGTAGCGCTCGATGTCGCGCGTGTTCATCTGCGACAGAAGGCGGTAGCGCCGCTCCATCTCGTACATTGCCCACTTGAGCGCCTTAGGCGCCACGTGCGGCTCGATGATGACGGGCGTGAGCAGGTGCGGGATGCCGTTGTAGAGCTGGAGCTCCACCATCTTGGGATCGACCAGTATGAAGCGCACGTAGTTCGGATCGTAATTGTAGATGAGGCTGGTGATGATGGAGTTCACGCACACCGACTTTCCGCTTCCCGTGGCCCCCGCTATCAGGAGGTGCGGGAGCTTCTTGATGTCGAGCGTGACGGGCTTGCCCAGGATGTCCTTGCCGAGCGCCACCTTGAGGCTTCCGGGGTGCGACTGGTATTCCTTCGCGGTGATGATGTCGCCGAGGTTCACCATCTCACGTTTTTTGTTCGGCACCTCGACGCCGATGGCGGACTTTCCCGGAATCGGCGCGACGATGCGCACGCGCGAGCCGGAGAGCGCCATCGCGATATCGTCCGAGAGGCCCACGATGCGGTTCACCTTTATCCCCGGCGCGATCTGCATTTCGTACAGCGTGATGACCGGTCCGCGGTTGACGTTCACCACGCGCGACTCGATCCCGAAATCGTTCAGCGTACTCACCAGAAGCTCGGAGTTTTTTACGATCTCGCTTTTCCAGCTCTCGGCGTCGGAGGCCGACGAGGGGTGAAGAAAGGCAGCGGGTATGATGTAGTCGCGGTTGATGGAGATGCTCTCGAACACGCGCTCGCCGCTTTCCCCGTCGCCGAAATCGAAGGTCTGCTGGATCTCTCCGGCCTGTTTGCGCGGCCGGGCCCCTTCCCGTGTTCCCGACGCGCCCTTCGTCTCGCGCTCGTATTCAGTCCGTTCGCGCGGGGAGGCCGCGGGCGGAAGGGCTTCTTCGTCCACGGGGAGGGCCTCCGGTATCGAAGCATCGTCCGGTGACGCCGCGAAGCGCAGAGGGTTGGTCGCGATGGCGGGTCCATCGCCCGCGCCGGAGGTCACTCGCTCATCTGCCTCCATTCCCGCCGGTACATCCTCATCATCAACGTCCGCCGCCCGTTCCGTCTCCGCCGGTTCTCCGGTGTCGGCAACCGCCGAAGGGTCGTCGTCACGAAACTCGTATTCATCCTGCGAACTATGCGCATCCGTGTGGTAGGTGCTATCGGCCGGATGCCGCGTTTCGATCAACTCCGAATCGAAGGCGCCGCCCGGCCGTATTGCGTCGTCGAAAAACGCGGTACGCGGCCCGTTCGCCGGATCGGTCATGTTCTCATCAGCATTCATAAACTCCAGAAGCTCCACACGGGGCGTATACGCGGCGTCGGCCTCCCCCATCACCCTGCCCCGGTACACGCGCACACGGCGCTTCACGACCCACGGCGGTTTTGCGGCGCGGCGGGCGTTTTTTTTCATCTCCTCGTCGATGCGCGTTACCGGCGCCGCGTCGGGATCGCGCCGGCGCTGAAGACGTATATAGGCCCCCCGAACGGCGGCCTGCAGGCGTCCGCCGGGAGAGGCCTCGAAGAAGGAAGCGAGAGAGAAAACGCCGAGCAACAGAAGCGCGGTGAGATTGAGCACCACCACCACGAGCGCGCCGCCGACGCTTCCGAGAAAGTGCGAGAAAAACTGCGAGAGGTATAATCCGACATATCCGCCCGCGCGCTGTGGAACGGCCTCCCCGCCGAAGAGCGCGCAGAGCGCCGCAAAACTTACCAGGAGAAAGGAGAGCGAGAAGATGCGCTCCATCGAGCCGGCGATATTACCCCGCCGCACGACATGCCACGCGGAGAGCGTCCCGATGGCCACGATAATATACGAGGAAATCCCGAAAGCGACGTGCAGGAAATTGGCCACCCAGGCGCCGAAGGGGCCCATCAGATTTCCCACCGGCCTGCTTTCACTCAACAGCCGGTAATCGTCGAGCGAATAACTGGCGAGTGCCAGGAGGAGCATCAGCGAAAAGAGGGCTATGAATACGCCGGTGATCTCCTGAAAACGCCGATCGCTGGACACAAACCGCCTCCGATATCAGTCTGGTACACTCCGCGCAAAGAACGCGCGCGAGGGCACACCGTGCCCCCTTTAAATGTCGAGTCTTTCTAATGTATCGGCGTTTCGGGGGGAGGAATTGAGGCCGAAACGCGGCAATGGCCGCGGGGAGCCATGTGGAAGGCGCGTGATGTACTCTACGTAACGGGCGCACCGCAGCCCGCCGGAAAAAACCCCGAACGGACCGAACCGGCGTGCGAGCTATACATCCATCACCTGCACTTCTATAAGGGGATTCCGTCTGGTCATACGGAAGATGGAATTTTTAAGATGTTTCCTCAAAAAGGCGGCGATCTCCTTTTCCCGCTGGCCGTCGGCGAGCATCCTGTGGACCTGGGATTGAACGTCGGCGCGGATCGCCTCGAGCACCTTGACGTTCTTCCCCGCCACGAAGCCCTTCGCCACCACCTCGGGCGGACGGATGAGCATTCCCTCTGCCGTGACCACCGCGACCATCACGATACCCTCCGAGGCCATCGCCTTGCGGTCCTGTATCACGCCGTTTCCAACGTCCTCTATGTCCTGGCCGTCAACGTATATCTGGTCGAGGTGCAGCTCGCCCGTCTTTTCGAACGATTTTTTTGAAAGCTCGAGGATGTCACCGTTACCGGCGATAATGCATCTCGACGATTTTATTCCCAGCGATTCCGCAATACGCACGTGCGTACGCAGGAACCGGTACTCGCCATGAATCGGCATGAAGAACTTAGGCTTCGTGAGCGAGATCATGAGCTTGAGCTCCTCCTGAGAGGCGTGCCCCGACACGTGCAGATCCTCGTCCTGCTCGTAAAAGACCTCACAGCCCATCTTCATAAGGGAGTTGATCACCGAGTACACCATGCGCTCGTTCCCCGGGATCACCGAGGCGGTTATGAGCACCGTGTCGCCCGCTCCGGCGGCGAAATTCCGGTGGGTCCTCGACGCCATCCGCGACAGCGCCGACATGGGCTCCCCCTGCGAACCGGTGCATATTATGACCAGCCGCTTCGAGGGAAGCGAGCCCGCCTGGGCCACGTCGACGATCAGGTCGTCGCGGTACTCGAGGTAGCCGAGGCTGCGCGCGATCTCTATGTTCTTCTGCATGGTGATGCCGCTTATCACCACGCGCTTGTTGTACTTTTGCGCGGCGTCCAGCACCTGTTGAATACGGTGGATGTTCGAGGCGAATGTGGCCACGATGACGCGCCCCTTCACCGCCGAGAAGATTTCGAACAGGCGTTCGCTCAGGATGCTCTCCGAGCGCGTGTAGCCTTTGCGGAGGGCGTTCGTGCTGTCCGACATGAGGAGCAGCACCCCTTTTTCTCCGTACTCCGCGAACGTATGTATGTCGGTCACCCTGCCGTCCACCGGTGAGTAATCGATCTTGAAGTCGCCGGAATGGATGATGACGCCGACCGGGGTCGTGATGGCGATGGCCGTGCCGTCGATTATGGAGTGGTTGACCGCGATGAACTCCACGGCGAACGCGCCCACCTGGAACCTGTCCCCCGGCGCCACTTCCCTCAGGTCCGGCTTCTGGCGCGGCGGGCGCTCCTCCAGCCTGTTCTGTATGAGACCGAGCGTGAGCCGCGTGGCGAACACCGGCGCCGAGACCTCTTTCAATAGGAACGGCACCGCGCCTATATGGTCCTCGTGGCCGTGGGTGATGAGTATGCCTTTTATGCGATGGCGGTTTTTCACAATATACGAGAAATCCGGTATAATGAAGTCGATCCCCGGCGTTTCCTCCGTCGGAAACATTATGCCGCAATCGACGATGATGATGTCCTCGCCGTATTCGAAGACGGTCATGTTTTTCCCGATCGCGTCGAGCCCCCCGAGGGGCAGGATCTTTACGCTCTGTTCCTTTGCCTGTTTCATATTCCGCTGTGACCGAATCCTCCGTCGTTTCTCTCCGTGCGCTCGAGCGCGTCCACCGCGACGAAATCCGCCCGGAACACGCGCGCGAACACCATCTGCGCGATCCGCATCCCCGGCAGCACGGTGAAGT
>CAZEAH010000061.1:0-6489 GCA_964510075.1 uncultured Leptospirales bacterium
GGATGGTACACTGCAAGCACAATGGGGAAAGCGCGCTGCCTTTTGTTTGTTCGACGAACATGATTTGAATGGACGTCGTTTTCGCGGCTCTCTTTCATAATAATATACCGATTGAACATTTATTCGTCAAGCGACGACGACCGAGCCTGCCGGTTTTGCAGAAAAATTCCTTTATTCTGCTGCCGGACGGGATGAGTCACTGTAAATGCGGCTAGCGTATTTATGTTCCCTTGTACAGGGCTTCCGGGAATTCCGAAAGGCTATGCGGGCCGTAATTAGAAATTGACATATGCGCCGACACGCTCATCCTTAAAAATCGTAACCACCCGATGACGACGGCTGTGGATTCCATTCAGCCGGGGAGCTAATCCATGACCAGAACCGACAGCCATGTCCAAACAATTGAAAGAATCCTAAATCCGCGGAGGGTCGCCGTCGTCGGCGTAACGTCGAGCGGCTTCGGGTTCGGCAGCGGAATACTCGCATCCCTGCTCAGCATCGGCTTCGAGGGCGAGCTGTTTCCGGTCAACCCGAAGGGGGGTTCCATTTACGGACTCGATATCCGCCCAAGCGTGGACGACATCCCCGTGGATATTGATTTCGCCATAATCGCCCTTCCCGCCCATCTTGTCCCCGACGCGCTCGAGGCGTGCGGGCGGAAGGGTGCCGCCGGGGCCGAGATCCTGTCCGCCGGATTCAGGGAGTCGGGCACGGCGGAGGGGGCGGCCCTCGAGGAGCGGATACGCCGGATCGCCCGCGGCGGCCTCCGGGTTATCGGTCCGAACTGCTTCGGGATATACTGCCCCCGGAGCGGGCTTACGCTTCTTCCGGGTCCGTCCCTTTCGCGCCGGACGGGCGATTTTGCCTTCCTCTCGCAGAGCGGGGGCCACACCATCGACATCGCTCACATGGGCACATGGCACGGTATTGGCTTCAGCGCCGCGATAAGCTTCGGCAACGGGGCCGACCTGCGCGAGACCGAACTCCTCGAATACTTCGCAGGCGATCCCGGGACCCGTGCGATCGGGATGTACATCGAGGGCGTCGAAGACGGACGCCGGTTTTTCGCCGCACTTAAAGACGCCTGCGCGCGCAAACCGGTCATCGTCTATAAAGGCGGCCTTTCCGAGGCAGGCGGCAAGGCCGTCGCAAGCCATACCGCCTCCATGGGGGGATCGCGCGTTATATGGAATTCTGTGCTCAGACAGTGCAACGCCGTCAGCGTGGATTCCATCCCGGCGATGGCCGACGCCGCCCTTGCCTTCTCGATGCTGCCCCGGAGGACGTATCGCGGCATCAGCATGATCGGCGGAGGCGGGGCGCTTGGTGTCGCCGCGGCCGACGCGGCCGACGCCTACGGGATGGAGCTCCCCGCGCTCGAGGGAAGCATTCAGGCGGCGATAATGGAACTTCTTCCCCGGCCGGGCTCGAGCGCCGCGAATCCGGTCGATGTCGCCAATCCATACGTGTCGGCGGAGGTTATCCGGAAAGTGCTGTTACTGGCGGCGGAAGACGAGCGCGTGGATGTACAGCTGCTGGTGCAACTGCTCTACCACTACAAGGCGGCGATCGGAATGTTCGGAAACCCGCCGCTCGCCGAGATCGTTCCGGTTACGGCGCTTGCCGACGCCGCACGGGAGGCGTTTGAGGCCACGGGCAAGCCGGTGGTCGCGGTTCTCCCCAATCCCCTGCGCGACACCGGTTCAATGGAGGTGGAGAGCCTTATGCGCGACGCCAGGCGGGCATTTCTTACGCGCGGCGTACCGGTCTTCGACGACCTCGGGTCGGCGGTACGCTCGATAGGCTGCGTCTCGCGCTATATCGCGGTGAGGGAGCGCCGCGAATCGGCAGTCAGTCCCTGACGTCGACACCATCTGTGAGACGCTCGACCCTTTCGACCCGTACCCGGATAAACCACACCGGCGGGCTCATCATGCCGTTCGACGCATAATGCCCGGGCTTTTCCACAATCTCCCGAAGCGCCGCGGCGGCGATACCGGGAACCTGGTCGGGCTCGACACCGGTTATAACGGAGCGCGGGCTGAAGTCGAAACCGTACGGCTCGTCCGGTTTGATCCTGACCGTCACCCCGAGGGTGATGTAGCGGCCCGCCGCGGACTGTTTCTCGAAATACTCGACCAGAGACGGATCGGCCAGACGCAGCCAGACCGAAAGCCGCTCATCGGCAACAAGCACCTTCGCAGCGGCACGACCGGCGCCCGTTCTTGCCATGGCGGCGGCGTGGGCCTCCCCGATCTGCCCGAGCAGATCATCGACATTGCTTTCAAGCCGCTCCCTGTTAATGATCCTGACGCCCGCGATATCGGCATATCGTTCGCCCATGGAATAGGGAGTGACGTCATACCGTTTCTCGTCGAAAAAAAGCTCCGAAAGAAAGGGTTTCGACCGAATGAGCCTTCCGCCGGCCCCTTCGACGAACAGACCCCCCTTCCACTGGCCGTCGAAAGCGCGCGCGTGGAACAGCCGGCCGGACTGCATGAACACGTCGATCGCCTTCCCTTCCGCGTCGTACACGCGCTGCCGGTACGCGGCGGGAAGTGACCGGCCCCTTCCGCTTATCGCCATCTGCCGCATGGCCTCCGCCTCGTCGCGGCCAATGCGGCCGAGCGGAATCGTATAGATCGCAATACCCTTCCTTCTCGCCTTGAGCGCCATGCGCTCCGCCGAGGCGACATCGCGCGCCGGGGAATTCGAGACGACGATCAGCACGCGGGCGGCGCCGTCGCGCCAGGGCACCGCATCGACGGCATGGGCGAGCGCCTTTCCGAGCGCCGCCGGCCCGGACGCGCCCCGAAGCTTTATGGCGGCGAGCTCCTGTCTGAGCGAAAGCGGCGAGGTCACCGCGCGGGCCCCTCTGGGGGCGTCTCTTCGATCTGAGAACGGGACGAGATACATACGGAGCGAGGCGTCCCAGTCGCCCGACAGGGCGGAAGCGAACGCATTGATTCCGCGTTTGACCGGTTCCCATTCGCCGGACATTGCATACGAGGCATCGAGCACGACCGCCGCGTCGATTGCCGCGGCCGACGCTCCGGGCATGGCCCGGTCCGGGTATGTCGCGAAGACGCCGCGCACGTCCCTTTCGGCCAGCGCTAAAAGATTTTCCGCGCGGGTACGATCGCGCGCGACGACCAGGCCCTGCGCCGTGGAATACAGCACGCTTTCCGAAATATAGAGGCCGCCGGCCCTGGAGAGCGTCCCCGTCAGGATGAGGTCGATGTAGCGGCCGCGCCCGAGAGCGTCAAGGGACTCGGCGCTCAGCGTTCTGCGCGGGTCGATCGAAAAGCTCCGCATGTCGATTTCGAGCTCGCGGGGGGAATAGGGCCTCATGCCCTTCTTGAGAAACAGCGTCAGACCGAGGAGCTTCGCGTACTCATCCCCCGTCTGTTCGCCGAACCGGTCCGAGGAATTTTCGACTCTATAGGGAATCACGGCGATCTCGGCGGCCTCAAGGGAAACCGCAAGGGATAAAAACGCAAGCAGCAGCGCACTCCATCTCATCGCTTTGCCTCCGCCAGACGATTGAGCACAACGCGCGCGGAATACCGCGCAGCGCCGGCGGCGTTCAATCGACGGTGAACAGTTTGAACAGCAACGCCCCCGCGATGAAGCCCGCGATATGGCTTATCCACGCGATCCCGTCCGACCCGCCGAACAGCCCCGACAGCTGAAGAAAGAACCAAATGGGCAGAAAAAGGAACGCCCGCATGCGGAGCGTGAAAAAAAGCATCCATATGTGAATTCTCGCAAGGGGGAACATGAACAGATACGCGCCGAGTACGCCCGACACCGCACCCGAGGCTCCGACCAGAGGAACATCCTCTCCCGGCGATTGCGCGGCGAAGGCGAGCGCGGCGACTATTCCCGCGATCAGGTAAAAGAGGAGGTACCGCCCTCGGGTCATGCGGTCCTCGACATTGTTGCCGAATATCCACAGGAAGAGCATGTTGAAGCCGAGGTGGGAAACGCCGCCGTGACAGAACATGTACGTTACGAGCGTGTAAAGGGCGACGGCTCCGGGGGCCCCGGTGCTCGCCTCCAGGGATGCCGGGATGAAAGCGAAACGCGAAGTGACCGCCTCGAAGCCGCCGGGACCGAACACCTGGAATACGAAAGCGGCGCAATTTGCGACCACCAGCAGGAAGGTAACGACCGCGAAGCGCGCGGTCGGATTTTCGTCTCTATACGGTATGAACACGGGACGTTACCGATACCGTCGATATCGGCGGCCGAGATGCCGCGGTACGGCAATGGAGCGTCCTGGACCGCTTCATTTTACAATTGAAAGTCCGTCGTAAAGATATTTGCTTTTCGAGAAAAACTCTCCCCCCTTCCCCGAGGAAACATAACAGGCGCCGCCTATCCGCGCGCCGTCGGGTATGAGAGAGTCTTTGCCTATCAGCGTAATGCTCTGAAAGATTGACCTGGGGAAATCCTTGCTTTTCAGCTGCTCGTGTTCGGAGCCCACGTGACAGCGGTTTCCAATCGTAAAGCGATCGGCGTCGGGCGCGTCCTTTCCCGGAGGGGTCCGTTCGTCGATTACCGATTTCACGACACTCGCCCCCGTGCCTATTCCGTTGTACGGTAGAATTATGGAGTCCTTTACCGTTGCCTTTTCTTCGATCTCCACCCCGGGAAAGATGATCGAGTTATACACCGTCCCTTTGATAACGCAGTTGTCGCCTACGAACGAACCCGCGACCCGCGCGTGCTTTCCGAGAAACGCGAACCCCCGCCCCCGAATGAATCCCTTCATGGCCCGATCTCCGAAAACCCTGGAGAAGAGGTCCCGGCTCCGCATCAGCGCCATGTTATAGCGGTAATAGTCGGGGATGGTCTTGATGGGCCAGTAGTGCGCGCTCATCACCTCGCGCCGTATCCCCCTGTTGATGAGTGCGTTGATGATCATCTCGAAGAGGTTCGGCGCGTGCCGTCCCTCGTCGATCGCCTCGTTTATGACCGAGAGAAGGCTTTTCTGATTCGTGATGAGGATGGTATAGGCCATCGACTCCCTGTTCGAGGTCTTTATGCTGAAGAGCATCGCTCCGGCTTTCTTCTTTTTTTTGTACTTCGCGATGAGCTCCGTGAAGTCTATGATCGAGGGATTGTCGCCGTTATAGATGATGTAGTAGTCGGTGTTGCTGTCCATCACCAGATTGTAGCAGAATTTGACGTCCGAATAATCGCGCGATACCACCTTTATGGCCGGAAACTTCCTGTCTTTAAAGGGGCCGTAGTTATCCACATACGCCTCGAGGCCGTCCTCGTAGTTGTTATAGATGATGGTGTGACGGGCCCCCGACGATGCCGAGTTTCGAATGGTAAAATCGACGACGCGAAAGCGCCCGCCGAAGGGCAACAGGTATTTCGAGCGGTCTTCCGTCAGCGATAGAAGCGAGTCGTCTCTGGTTCCGGGATACGAAATGATGGTGAAATCGTCCATAATACCCTGTGCCGGGAACGGCGCCGGTGACGTGATGGGTGCTATTTATAAAAGCTCGGGATTAAAAAGCAATTAAAAAACCCGAAGCGCCGAGCATACACCGATACGCGAAAAATGGTTTGCTTTTGCCGTCCGCCCGTGCGAGAACCCGCGGTGATGAGAAAGCACCGCCTAACACTTCCGCCGGGCGGCGCGTCCCGGGAATTCCCCGAAGGAACGCCGCTTATCGACGCGCTTTCCGACATGGGAGTCCTGCTGCGCACTCCCTGCGGCGGCAAGGGGATCTGCGGCAAATGCGGAGTGCAAATCACTGAGGGCGCGCCTGTGCGCACCGCGGCCGACGATCGCTTCTTCCCGGACCGCCCGCTCCATCGCCTGGCATGCCGCGTCTCCATCGATGGAGACATGACGGTGAGCGTCCCGGAACCGATTTCGACCCCGCCGCGGGGTCGGTCTCTGCCGACGCGGCTCACCGACCCGGCCGCGGCGGTCGACATAGGCACCACCACCGTCCAGATATCGATCGTCGACCGCAACGGAGGAGAGACATATCCCCTCGGGTCGTTCCTCAACCCCCAGCGTCGCCACGGCCACGACGTCATTACCCGTATTGCGGCCGCCGCCGATCCGATGGTGCACGCGTCGCTGGTGCGCGTCATTCGACACGCGGTCGTTTCGGCCGTTCAAACGGCGCTCCACGGGAGAACAGCCGACGCGGATTCGACAGGTCTCCTTGTGGTTTCGGGGAATACGACCATGACGCACCTTTTCTTCGGTCTCGACGTGCGGCCGCTCGGCGTGTTTCCCTATACCGCCGGCGAGCTCGACTACGAGGGCATGACGCCTCCCGAGGGACTTCCCTCGTCCGCGAGGGTCGCGGCGCTCCCCTCGGCCTCGGCCTTCCTCGGCGGCGACCTCGTCGGCGGTCTTGCGCTGACAGAAGAGTCGTGCGCCGGGCACAGAGTGTTTTTCATCGATATCGGCACCAACGGCGAGATGTTTCTGCGCGACCGTCGTGGCCGGGG
>CAZEAH010000061.1:6499-10332 GCA_964510075.1 uncultured Leptospirales bacterium
CCTGCGCCATGGGCCCGGCGCTCGAGGGAATGAACATATCATCCGGAATGACGGCCGACGAAGGGGCGATCAACCACTTCACCGTGTCCGGAGGCGCGCTCGCGCCGGAGGTGATCGGCGGCACGGAGCCCGTCGGCGTATGCGGCACCGGTATAATCGACGCGCTGGCGATCATGCTCCGCGAAGGGGTGGTGCGCGGAAACGGGGCGTTCGATCGGGCGGCCGCCGGAACTCCCGGCCCGTTCGCCGGAAGCCTCGACACAGCGAACGGTGTGCTGTCATGCCGGCTCGCGGAGGGCGTCGCCCTCACCCAGAAGGACATCCGGAACATACAGCTCGCCAAGGGCGCGAGCCTCGCCGCCGCGCAAATCCTCCTGAGAGAAGCGTCGTGCCGGGCGGAAGAAATCGACCTGGTTATGATCGCCGGCGCTTTCGGCGAAAACCTCAACATCGACAACTTCCGATCGCTCGGATTTCTCCCCGATTTCCCCAACGCCGAGTACCGCTTTGTGGGCAACACGAGTCTCGCGGCGGCCGAACGGGCGTGCGTGGATCCGGCGTTCATCGAGCGATGCCGAGTGCTTCGCGACCGACTTTCGGTCGTAGAGCTCACCTCGAGAGGCGACTTCAACGATCTCTTCATCGAGTGCCTCAATTTTCACCGGTAAGGAGCGAAATGCATGCCCTTCGCCGCGAACATGCATGCCGGCGAAGATGTCCGCATCGTCCTCAACGCAATAAAATTTTGCGGCTTAAATAATCTTGACTTATCACATAATATAATGTATGAATATTTGTGTATTTTAACCGTATTGTACACCGCAACCGCGGCCCGTGAGCCCTCAGGCGTTCCCGGCCGGAGCACTCTCCGGAGCTTCCCGGGTCGCAACCGGCCCCGGGAGGTCGACGGAGGGTGCGGGAATATCCGAAATCGAGGAGGATTGGACACCATGAATTACAGGCATTACTCTCAGGTATTCTGGGAGCAGGTAGGCAAATACGGCGATCGCGTCGCCCTGCGATACAAGCCGGGGGGCGAGTGGCAAGAAACATCATGGCGCTCTTTCGGCGAACAGGCGCGCGCCGTCGGGAAGGCCCTCATCGAGTGCGGCATCGGCGAGCAGAAAACTATCGGTATCTTTTCTCAGAACATGCCGGCGTGGAGCATCACGGATATCGGCGCCCTGTGCATCCGCGCGATACCGGTGCCCATCTATCCCACCAATACCGCCAAACAGGCCGAATACATCATCAACGACGCGGAGATCGCCGTTCTCTTCGTCGGCGACCGCGAGCAGTACGACAAGGCCATGCAGATATTCGGAAACAACCCGTTTCTGAAGAAGATCGTGGTCTTCAATGAAAAGCTTCGAATCGATACAACTCCCGATGTTATGTATTTCAACGACTTTCTTGACATCGGCCGTAAATCCGGTCACGACGCGGAATTTGACGCGCGCATGGAGCGGGGCGCCCCCGAGGACCTGCTTACCATCATCTACACGTCGGGGACAACCGGCGAGCCCAAGGGCGTAATGCTCACTCACTCCAACGCAATATTCCAGAAGGAACGCCACGACCGCCGCCTCATCGATCCCAACGATAAAGACGTCTCTCTCTGTTTCCTGCCGCTGTCGCACGTCTTCGAGCGCATCTGGACCTACTACGTATTCGCGGTCGGCATGACGAACAACTACCTGGACGACACCAAGAAGATCGTGGAATTCATCCAGGAGGTCAGGCCCACCATCATGTGCGCCGTGCCGCGCTTCTACGAAAAAATTTACGCCACGGTGTTCAACCGGCTCGAGGCCGCGCCGCCGGCGAAAAAGAAGCTTTTCAAATGGGCCATCCGCACCGGAGCCGCGCGTAACGTGAAAAAGCGCGACAAAAAATTCGTGGGCCCCTGGCTCGCCCTGAAATACGGCCTTGCGGACAGACTGGTCCTCTCGAAGCTCCGCGACGTGGTCGGCGGCAGAATCAAGTTCTTCCCCTGCGCCGGAGCGCCGCTCTCGCAGGAGATCGAGGAGTTCTTCTACGCCACCGGCATTTTCATCTGCTACGGCTACGGGCTCACCGAGACCACGGCCACGGTGACCTGCCACGAGCCGCACCATTTCAGGTTCGGCGCGGTCGGCAAGCCCCTCGACGACGTCGAGGTGAAGATCGACCAGGCCAGCGGCGAGATCCTCATCCGGGGAGGGAACGTCATGAAGGGCTACTACAAGAAGCCCCAGGCCACGGCCGAGGTGTTCACCCCCGACGGGTTCTTCCGCACGGGCGACGCGGGCTTTTTCGAGGAGAACGGAGAGCTTCGCATAACAGAGCGCATCAAGGACCTCATGAAGACGTCGGGAGGCAAGTACATCGCGCCTCAGCTCATCGAGAGCACGGTGGGCGCAGACCATTTCATCGAACAGATCGCGATCATCGGCGACCAGCGCAAGTACGTCAGCGCCCTCATCGTCCCCTCGTTCGAGGCCCTCGGCGAATACGCCAGGGAGCACGGCATCGCGTACGCCACGCGCGAGGAGCTCATAGCGAAACCGGAGATCGTGGAATTCTACCGCAAGCGCATCGACGAGGCATCCAGGGAGTTCGCGGAGTTCGAGAAGATCAAACGCTTCACGCTGCTCGCGAAAGAGTTCACCGTGGAGGACGGCGAGATCACCCCGACCATGAAGATCAAGCGCAAGTCGGTCGCCGAAATCTACAAACCGGTCATCGACCGCATGTACGCGGACTAGACGAAAAGCCCGGCGCGTAAAAACCCGGTCCTCTCTGGACCGGGTTTTTCCGTTCGCCGACCTGCCCGGGTCCGGCGTTATCCGATCAATCCGCGAAGCTCCTCGCGCAGACGCCCGGCGCGGTAGGCCTCTGCGCATCGCGCGAGGAGAGCATCGTCTCCGGCGATTTTTTTAAGCAGCCCTCCGCGCGAGTTGAAATCCATCGCCGCGAAAGCCCCGTCCTCCTGCAACAGCCTTCTCGCCTCCCTGAGCGCGGCGAGCATGTCGGCGACGTTCGCCGGCACCGCCTTTTCGAGCTCGCGGCGCAGCCTGGCCGCAAGCGCCGGCGACGCGCCGCTCGTCGAGACGGCCATGAGAAAATCGCCCTTCCGCACGAAGGAGGGCAGATAGAACGAACAGTTTGGCGGATCGTCCGCGGCGTTGATGAAGACGCCGCGCCGCGAGGCCTCCTCGAAGACAGACCGGTTGACGGCCGGGCTGTCGGTCGCCGCGAAGGCCAGGGACGCGCCTTCCAGGTCCCCGTCGCGGTACTCGCGCCGCACCAGCAGGAGTCTTTCGGGATTCGCGCCCAGGGCCTCATCCATTCCGCGGTGCATTCGGGGGGCGACCACCCTCACGCGCGCGCCCGCGTCGAGGAGGTCCAGCACCTTCCTGAGCGCCACCTCGCCTCCGCCCACCACCACGGCGAGCCTCCCTTCGATATTGAGAAGGACCGGGTAGAGTTTCATCGGCCCGCAAGCTCCATCGGGACGGGGAACTCCTCTCCGCGCTCGCGAAGCTCCCGCCGTTTGTCCTCGGAGAGGCCTATTTCCTCGTCGGTGATATAGCACTGCGGATCGGGGCCCCAGGGATCGCCGTAGGCGCGGAACGCGCGCACGCGCATCGCGCCCGTGCAGAGCGGGCGGTGCGCGCACAGCCTGCAGCGCCCCTTGATGTATTCGGCCTTCCGCTTGAGCCCCCGCATCAGCGGATCGCTCTCGTCCATCCAGATGTCGCCGAAGCTCCGCTCGCGCACGTTGCCGATCGTGTAGTCCTGCCAGAACTGGTCGGGATGGACGTTGCCGACGAAATCGATATTGCCAATGC
>CAZEAH010000062.1:0-10115 GCA_964510075.1 uncultured Leptospirales bacterium
CTTTAGGTCCGTGTAACCCGTCGTGCCTATTTATGCAAGGACATTTCGGATCGTGAGAACAGGCGGCGTGTAAATCTCCCCTGGGGCGCTGGGACGAGAATTTTATTGATTTGACAGGACGTTCCGGCGCGGACATACAGAGAGCGTCGTATCAATCACGACAGTTCATCGGGGGATGGTATGAAACGAACGGCCGCATGCTTGATAGTGCTTGCTGTGGTTTCGACGGCGGCGGGTCTGTCACCCGCGGCCAGGTCTCAGGAAAAGAAGGTGGTTCTGCATTTCTTTTACGGGAAGGAATGCCCGCACTGCCGACAGATCGATCCTGAAATCGAGGCTCTGGTAAAGGGGAATCCCCGGCTGGAACTGAAAAAATATGAAGTGTGGTATAACAAGACCAACAGGGATCTCCTCATGCGTATGGCGAAGGAGCGCGGCAAGAGCGCGCAGGGGGTTCCCACCATAATTATTGGAAACGATGTCTACCTGGGCTCCGATATGGCGAAAATCCGATCGCTTGCTGTTAAAAATACGCGGAAATAGGAGACATGGGCGTGCATCACCTCGGCGACAAGCACCTTCGCGGCGCGCTGCGGCTTCTTGTCGGCGGTGCCCCGCGAGTGAATGTCCATAATGCGGATGTGTATCCGGTTGGATGAATAAAACTAAATAAATTTAAATATTTATTATCTATTTTATAAACAAAAAACATTGACACCCCGGTACCCCCGGCTATAGTGATTAAAAAAGCGTGTGCCCTTCATTTATTAAAACAGCGAGGTAGCTATGATTCTTTTCAACCCAAAGAAATATGACGGTTCCGATGTCGATCCCAAAACCAGGGATATTCTTTTAAAGACGATCGAATTTTTTGAAAAAAAGGGACTCAAGAAGATCAAGGAAGACGATCAGTCGAGCGTATGGTATGATGATTTTCTGGAGTTCGTTAAAAAGGAAAAGGTGTTCGCCACTCTTCTTACCCCGTCGGGTTACGGCGAGAAGGATTCGCGATGGGACATGTGGCGAATCGCCAAGATGAACGAAATCCTCGGCTTTTACGGCCTGTGCTACTGGTACACCTGGCAGGTCTCCATCCTCGGGCTGGGACCGATCTGGATGGGCTCGAACGAGGAGATGAAGCACAGGGCGGCCAAACTCCTTAAAGACGGCGGCATTTTCGCTTTCGGCCTTTCGGAAAAGGAGCACGGGGCCGATATCTACGGCACCGATATGATGCTCTACCCCAAGGGCGACGGCACCTACGTGGCCCGCGGGGACAAGTATTATATCGGCAACGGCAACGAAGCGGCGCTGGTGTCGGTTTTCGCCAAGATGGCCGATACCGGCGAGTATGTCTTCTTCGCGGTCGATTCCAAACATCCCAACTATGAATGCGTCAAGAAGATAAGCACATCGGGCGTGCGCCAGGCCTACGTGGCCGAGTTCGCCCTCCACGATTATCCCATAACAGAGGCCGATATCCTCTCGCGCGGACAGCTCGGCTGGGACTCCTCGCTCAATACGGTCAATGTCGGCAAGTACCAGCTTGGCTGGGCCTCTATCGGCATCTGCACCCACGCCTTCTACGAGGCGATCGACCATGCGGCCAATCGGAATCTCTACGGCAAGTTCGTCACCGATTTTCCGCATGTAAAAAAGATATTCACCGAAGCCTATGCCCGCCTTGCGGCGATGAGGCTTTTCGGGCTTCGTGCGTGCGACTACATGCGCGCCGCGAACGCCAAAGACCGAAGATACCTGCTGTACAATCCCATTCAGAAGATGAAGGTAACCATGGAGGGGGAAAAGGTCGTTGGCCTGCTGCACGAAGTCATTGCGGCCAAGGGCTTCGAGCAGGACACCTATTTCGAGATGGCCATTCGCGACATCGGTATGCTTCCCAAGCTCGAGGGAACCACGCATGTCAACATCGCCCTGGTAACCAAATTTATGAAGAATTTCCTTTTCGCCCCGGCCGAGTATCCGGACGTGCCGAAGCGGAACGATCAGTCTGACGACGCCTACCTCTTTAACCAGGGAGCGACGGCGGGCCTGTCCAAGGTCACATTCCATGATTACCGGACGTCTTTCGAAGGCATAAAGAGCGCGAACCTGGACATCTTCAAGGAGCAGATCGACGCGTTCAAGACGTTCCTGGCAAGGGCCACTCCCGATGAAAAGCAGAGCAAGAACATGGACTATATGCTCCAGGTCGGCGAGCTTTTTACCCTCATCCCCTATGCCCAGCTGATCTGCGAGAATAAAAAGATGTACGGGGTTGACGATGTCATCATCGATGAGATCTTCAATTTCATCGTCCGCGACTTCTCGGCATACGCCCTGCGTCTCTATACGGGGCAGGAGAACAGCGATCTCCAGAACGAGCTTATCCTCAAGATGCTCCGCAAGCCGTCACAGGACCAGACGAGCTTCAACGCGGTCTGGGAGAAATACGTGTACGCGCTCAAGGGGCAGTACCAGATGAACCAGTAGGCCGAAAACGGTGTGCCGCGGAGGTTAAGCGACATAAAGCGATCCGCCGCGGCACGCGCCGTTTCGTCCGCATCCCGGAGCGGGCGGACGGCATGCCACCTTACGGCTCTCTCCCGCAACGGCATCTCCTCCCTCCGCCGAAGCCGTCCGTCGCCGATTAATCTCTTGACAACGGGTCGTAATTTTGCACAATTATTTCCTAATGACGGCCCCGTCGGGGTTTTTAATTAAATTTCTTTACTTTTTTTTCCGATTAAAGTATAAGTACTACGTATAAGGTGCCTCTCGGCAAGAAAATGAAAGCGACGTTCGGCAGCGAAGCCTCGGTCGGAGGGGGTGGACTCGTTTTCTGGCGGACAGCGGGCCTTGCTCGAAGACATTATGGTAGCATAAAAATCATTTTTAAAAGGAGTTAAAAATGAAAAGGGAGGTCAAGTCGATTATATTGGCATTTCTGATAGGGTGTTTGATTCTCCTTGTCGGGAGCGGCAATATAACCCTCCAGGCGCAGGAAGCGGCCAAGAGCACGGCGCCGGAGAAAAAACAGCAGACCGGGCTTATAGAGGACTGGCTGAACGATTTCGAGGCGGCGGAAGACTGGAGGGCGACGTCCACCTGCCCGCTTGGTGATACAAAAATACGAAAGATACCGGGAAAACCCCGCCCTGTCGATGATAACGGCAATCCGGTGGAGTTCCCCAACGAAATCACCGATGACAACGGCATTTCCCACAAGCATGAATTCGTGCTGGGCGTTAAGACGTATTTCATGGACAGGGGCTTCGACCGTGTCGAGGTGCTTCCCCCCAACGAGTACATTATCCGCGGAAAGGCCAAGGAGATCAAGGTGTGGGTGCTGGGGCGAAAATTCCGCCACACACTGTTTGTGAAGCTGCGCGATTTCAGGGGTAGATTATACAAGATCAAGATCGGCAGGCTGGATTTCTGGGGGTGGAAAGAGCTTTCGGTCGTTATACCGGGCTGGTTGCCGCAGTCCGCAAGCTATGCCATGCTTGATAAAAACCTGCACTTCGTCTCGTTCTTCGTAGAGAGCGATACTTTCGAGGTTTCGGGGACGTTTTACTTCTACCTGGACAACTTCAGAGTGGTTACCGACCTCTCCGAATTTACCGGCGACACCTTTATCAGGGATACCTGGTAAACGGGAGCAGGGCATATTATCAACGGAGGCATACGATGAAAATTGAATATAATAAACTGATTACCGCTCTGGTGTGCGGAATAGCGGTTGTCGCGGCGGGTGTCCTCGCTCCCGACCGTGCCAGCTCGAGGCTGAATACCAATGTTCCTGCGGACCTCAGCGAAAAGGAGCTGCGCGCGCTCGTGGTGGAAGACTTCGAGCAGCAGACCGACTGGATAATTGATTCTGTCCCGAAGAAAAACGCTGACGAGAAGAAGAACCCGGTTCCGGTGCTGGAACTCAAGTATGTTGAAGGCGGGCCGTCGGACCTTATAGAGGAGAAATGGGCCGCCGACAAAAAGGGCATGGAAAAGAAGCAGGCGCTGGGTGTCCATTTCAGGTTCAAGTACCCCGGATACAATTCGGTCCATCTTCTGCCTCCTCCCGAGGTGCAGTGGGACGATCCCACGAGGAAGGTGATGACCTATGATCCGAGGACAGGGGCCGAGATACAGGAGCGGGCCATTCAGCTTCCCGGCCGAGCGAAAGGAATATCGGTGTGGTTCCACGGGCGCGGCAACGATTATACGCTCGAGGCATGGGTAAAGGATTATCGGGGTGATGTTCATATTCTGAAAATGGGCTCCCTGAATTTCGTGGGATGGAGGCCGCTCAGGGCGTTTATACCGGAGAACGTTCCCCAGGAGACCCAGTCGTATCCTCAGACCAGAGTGACCAAGATCGTCCGCTTCGTGATCCGCGCTACTCCCTACGCGGGGACGGAGGACGTGTATATGTTTTTTGACCAGCTCAAGGTTCTCACGGACGTTTTTGAGGTTAATTTCGACGGTCAGAACCTCCACAAGGCCTTCCAGGGCGGAGCCAAAGGCGGAACGGATACGACGAAAAAGTGACCCACTGGCATCCGACCAACGGCCAGAGAATCCATCGAAGAGGATGCCACCCCGGCGGGGGCATCCTCTTCGTTCAATAAAGTGCTTGCCAAATCGGCGGCCCGCATATATCATGGGTCCAAGGTTTCCGGATGAGCCGGGCCGAGGCAGTCTCCCTTCCAAACTATATAGTGCAGCGGGAGAGGTTGTCTGCCTGATTCAGGCCGATCCCTCCCTATAATTCAGCAGCTCGAAACATCGAATTACCTGGGTTGTCAGAACTAAGTCAGGGGGATGTGCTGTTCGCCGGGGGCGGAAAAGCGTCCTTTTGTTCTAATTTTCGTATAACCGCGAATCGCCGCGGTTTTCACCTTCCCGGACCGGGGCGCCGCGCGTCCCCCCGGGAGAGAAATCGCCACTATATCATGGCAGAGGGTGAGACAATGGAAAAAGAAAAACTTCTGGAGAAAATAAACTCCCTTTTCAAGGAAGAGCTGTGGGGTCGCATCGAGCCCAAGGACATAGGCATATCCAAGTTCAAAATTCTGGACGATCTTTTTAACAGTCTGGTGGAGGACAGCGATTTTCGGGAAATGCTGGACCTCTGCAAAGCACATCTTGCAGAACACCCCGATTCGATTACCGCCTCCTATATTGTGGGACTGATAGGATATCATCTTGACCGTATGGAGGACAAATTTCAGCTCCGCAAGCTGATCGATCTTTTCCTGGACCACCACAAGTGGGCGGTGGTGGAGCGTATCTCCGAAAAAATTCTGGAGTACGGCGAAAACAGGATTGCCCTCAAGGCTCTCGCGACGGCCCTCGAGCGTCTGGGCCGCAACCGCGAGGCGATTCCGGTATGGGAGAGCCTGCTCAAGATCGACCGCTTCGACGCGGACGTGGCGAAGAAGCTCGCCTTTGCCATAATCGATGACGACCCGGCGAAGAGCATACAGTACATGAAGTTATCGATAGAAGGATACATTAAGAACGGCGAGCACGATAATATCGTGGATCTCTGGAACAAGCTGGTTTCCGTCTCCTGGGAGGACATCCAGTTCTTCGAGCGGATCGAGCGGATGCTGGTCGAGGCAAAACAGCGTGAGCTGGCGGCGAGTCTGCTGAAGACCTTGCTGCACAAGTACAGGGACGAGGAAAACCCGGACCAGTCGATCGAAATACTTAAAAAAATTCTTGAATATACCCCCGAAGACAACGCGGCGCGCAGGGACATTGTAAAGTTTTATGAGAAAAAGTACGGCAGCCACTCGCAATACCAGCAGTTCCTGAAGCTGTCCAAGTTCAATAATTTCAAGCACCCCGTGCGGCACGCGATTGAGGATTTTGAGAAGAACATCGTGTTCGACAAGGGCAACTACGCCTACCATCGTTCGTGGGGAGTGGGTAAGATCGTCGATATCAACAGCGAACACCTGGTTATCGATTTCAAGGGCAAGAACGAGCACCGCATGTCCATTCAGATGGCGCTGCAGTCGCTCTCCCCTCTTAAACACGATCACATCTACGTAATGGACTACGAGGACCCGGAGGCGCTACCCGCACTGTTCAAAGAGGACTTCATACAGTTTTTTGAAGTGCTCATAAAGTCTTATGACGGCGAAATGACGGTGGCGGACATCAAGAAAGAGGTGTGCCCGCGTTTCGTCGATCCGAAAAACTGGTCGAAGTGGTGGAGCCGGGCGCGCACTGACATACGCAAGGACCCGCGATTCGGGGTGTCCGAAAAGAAGAAGGACGTCATCTTTATGCGCGACAAGCCGGTGACTTTCGCCGAGGAGCTGCTCGACGCGTTCATCAACGCGCCTTCATTCAGCGAAAAAATGGACGTCGCTATAGAATTCGTCAATAATGTCGAAGCGGACGAAGGGGCTTCCGTGGCGCAGTTCTTCGTCGATTATTACACGAAAGAGGCCCGGGACTCGACGCCCACCAAGCAGATACTGTCCTACTTCACCCTCCGGGGGCTTACGAAGTTCGTGGATGCGAAGAAGCTCAAACTCGACCCGATTCGGGCAAAAATACTGGACTTCATCAGGCAGAGCGGAGATCTCCCTTTCCTCTCGATGAAGATCAGTTCGTACGACAACAAAAAGGACCTGGTGAACCTGATAGAGGAAGCAAGGGAAGACTGGCCTGCCGTGGTCGCGGAGATACTGTTCGAGACCCCGGTTCGCATCCATCGTTATATCTTCAACAGTCTGATCCGCGCGCACGCGTACAATACGATCAACTCGTTTATCGACCGGGTGATTACGGGCGCCAAACAGTACCCCGAGATTTTCCTCTGGGTGGCGCGCAATCTCGCCACGCGGGCATGGGATTACGAATGGCTCGATTACTCGCGCGAGGGATTGCTTCTTACGTTCTTTCGGCTGATGAACGAGCTCAAACGCCTGGAGACCAGGGGCAACCGGCTGAAAAACATGGCGCTCGATATCCTGTTCGACAACGAAGGCGCCGTTCTTAAAGACGTGGTCGCTCAGAGCGGGGAGCCGTTTCTGGGGAAGGTTTATGACATGCTGGCAGGGGTGCCGTACGTCGAGGATTCGCACAAAAATCGGTTTCTCGCGATAATAAAGGCGCGTTATCCGGAGTTCAAGGTGTACGCGGCCTCACAGCCAAGGGAGACCGCCGACGAATGGGCGCTCGATGTGGAGAAGATATATGTTTCTCCCGAGGGGTACCAGAAAATGACCGACGAGCTGAACCGGATGGTAAAAACCGAGATGACGGCGCTCTCGCGCGAGCTTGCGCGCGCGGCGGACGTTTCGGGCGATATCCGCGAGAACGTCGAATACAACGCCCTTATGGAAAAGCAGGCGATATTGAAAATGGCCATAAACAAGCTCGAAGACGAGATAAAGAAGGCCGAGGTGGTGAATCCGGCCACAATCTCGACCGAAACGGTGAATGTCGGCGCGAACGTTACTGTTGAAAACGTCGATACCGGCGAGCGTAACCTGTACACTCTACTCGGGCCCTGGGACGCGGACTACGAGAAGAAGATCCTCTCCTACCGGTCGCCGATCGGGATGGCGCTCCTCGGCAAGAAGGCCGGGGAGGTCATCAACCTGAGGATAGGGGACGAGGCGCGTAAACTTAAAATTCTATCGATTGAGAAATACCGGAAATGAACAGTTACGACGTATATTTCAATTACAACAGCGACGAGTTGACGTGTGAGGGTATCCCTCTGAAAAGCGTGGCCGAACGATTCGGTACGCCGCTGTACGTGTATACCGAGCGGGGGTTCCGCGAGCGCTATCGTGAGATCGACAGGGCGCTTGACGGCGTGCCTCATCTCATCTGCTATTCGATAAAGTCCAATTCCAATGTAAACATCCTCAGAATGATGGCGGACATGGGCTCGGGGATGGACGTGGTGTCCGGCGGCGAGATCCGCCGAGCCCGCGCGGCGGGAGTCGATCCTCGAAAGATCGTGTTTGCGGGAGTGGGTAAGACGGACGAGGAGATCGCCGACGCGATCGACGAAAAGATACTCATGTTCAACTGCGAGTCGTTCGAGGAGATGGAAAGGATCGACGGAATAGCGCGAGCGAAAAAAACGGTTGCCGATATCTCAGTACGCGTAAATCCGGACGTCGAGGCGAACACGCACCACTACATAACCACCGGGAAAAAGGAAAACAAATTCGGCATCGCGATCGACCAGCTCGTCGCGAAAAGCGGTTTCATCCGGGGGCTCGCCGGGGTGCGCCTCATCGGCATTCACTGCCATATCGGCTCGCAGATCGTCGAACTGCCCCCGTTCGTCGCCGCCCTGGAGCGATTGCTTTCATTGATCGGGGATCTGAAAAGGGACGGTTTTTCGGACATCGCCTATATAAATCTGGGCGGCGGAATGGGCATCCGCTACAGGGACGAGAATTTTTTTCCTGTCCGAGACTGGGCGCGGGAGGTAAAATCGCGCGTAGCGGAGGCCGCACTTACTCTTATCGTGGAGCCGGGTCGCTACATCAGCGGCAACAACGGGGTGCTTCTCGTCCGGCTGCTGTACAAAAAGAAAAGCGGTGCCAAAGTGTTCCTTATAACCGACGGAGGAATGAACGACCTCATACGACCCTCGTTGTACTCCGCGTACCAGAATATAGTCAACTGTGTGCGGCGCGACGGCACAGAGATTGTTGACGTGGTGGGGCCAATTTGCGAGTCCGGGGATTTTTTCGGAAAAGAGCGCGAGATCACGTTAAGCGAGCAGGGGGATTATCTTGCGGTAATGTCGGCGGGCGCATATGGAATGTCGATGGCCTCGCGTTACAATACCAGGCGTCTGCCCGCGGAAGTGATGATTGATGAGAACGGCACGCCGCGATTGATCAGAAGGCGGGAAACCTACGACGACATGCTCGTCCACGAAATCGTGCCGTAAAATTTATTTGACAAATACCGTATGTAATTTATACGGATACATCCTTGCCGCGATGGCGGAATTGGTAGACGCGCCAGGTTCAGGGTCTGGTGGGCGTACGCCTGTGAGGGTTCAAATCCCTCTCGCGGCAAAGGTTCTCTCTCGCCAACCGAATGCGTATTCCCCGGTGAGGTTTCCAATAGATACTCGCTATGTTCCAGATACAGGTCGTACAACACGCGGATGACCGGTTCGAATCGGCGGATCAGTTAGCCGTGCTGGACGAGTATGTATCGGCGTATGAAATGAGCGGCGCCGATTTTCTGCACTGTTCCGAAGGGTTTTGCGGCCTGGAGAGCTTCGGAGAGGGACTTCTGGCGTCCGCGGACCCGTTTGCCGGAATCGCCGTGGACCTCTGGCGCTGTCATGCCGGAGACATGGACATAGTCGAACTGCAGGGAGGCTTCTACGTTCAGCCGCTGGCCTCGCCCTCCATGGCGCCGCCGCCTGCGGCTGCGGTCATCTACATCGACCCGTTCAGCGCATTCGGCGACGGCAGGCACCCGAGCACCGTGTTGTGCCTGCGGTTTCTTGCCGAATATATGGGTATGTTGACGATGGAGGGCCGGGCCGGAATTTCGGTGCTCGATGCGGGCGCCGGTACCGGGATTCTTTCGATCGCCGCCGAAAAGCTGGGTGCGGGCCTGGTGGATGCCGTTGAGCTGAACGCCGCCGCCGTGGAGAACGCGCGAGGCAATATTCGGCTGAACGGCTGCGAGAGGACGGCCGTGCGGCAGGGCGATCTGCTGAGTGTCGGGTTTACGCGGACGTACGATATCGTGCTCGCCAATCTTATCTCGGATGTCATCATCTCCTGCCTGGGCGTTCTCGCGAACCTGGTGCGTACTGGCGGAAAAGTGATTGCCAGCGGCATCAGTCATACGCGCGCGGCCGAGGTCGAGGAACACTTTTACGGTGCCGGACTGAGTATCGTCGATTCGGCGTCCCTCGACGGCTGGATGGGATATCTTCTGAAACGCTGACGCGGCGCGGCCCTCAGGCCTTCGCCGCCTCCTCGATGAGTTTTTCGATGGGCTCAGCCCCTATGATCTCTATCCTTTCATTTATCACGGTCTTCGGTACAGAGCTCACGTTGTATTTTACGGCAAGCTGGGGAAAGGTCCCCGCGTCGACC
>CAZEAH010000063.1:0-9978 GCA_964510075.1 uncultured Leptospirales bacterium
CTTCGGCAAAGGCCAGGGAGAGCATGACAAACATGGACAGGGCGGGCACGACCGCCGTGCGGACCGGCGATTTCAAAAGGCAATGGCGCATAATGATCTCCGTCGGCGTAAGGCCTCGTCGTTACCGCTCCCATTGGCTGAGCGGACCGGGAAAGCGCGCGAAAACCTGTCCGGCAATCCTCACGGGAGGAGCCCCGATACGGGAGGCACTTGTCGTGATCTTTCACACATGAAAGCCCGCGTCGCCGAGCGCGGCGGCGCGGGCCATTGAGGGCTTATCTCATACGCGGGCCAGAAATGCAATCAGAACTGCATTCCCGCCTCGACGAAAAACGTGACATTCCCCAGGCCGAAGGCCGACTCCTCGTCGGCCGGGGCTAGCGGGTCTTTGAACGTGGTTACGTTCACCTCGCCGCGGAATCCGCCCACGAGCGAGAAGCCGATGTTCTGCAGCGCAATCCCCGCCGCGAGCTCACCGCCGAGTGTGATGGACTGGTCGGTTTTAAGGTCCTGCGAGGCGTTTTCCCACTCGAAATCGTCGACAGGTGCCTTCCCCCCGAAAAGGCCGGTCTGAAGCGCGATGGCGAATCCATCGTTCGAGCCGATCGTGCTGAAGTCCCTGAATCCTACGATCCAGCCACTGCCGTTTGCTTCATACTTCTTGTTGGTGGGAAACTCAGTGTTATCTCGTTTTAAAGAGTCCTGATTGCGCTTCATGCTCCATATTCGCGGACCAGCATAGATGAAGGTGTATCCCATGTCGCCCTCCTCGCGGAACAGGTTGAAGCCGAGCTTGAGATCGAATATCGAATAGACCCCCGACCCCTTGGAGGTAAACGTATATTCGGTTCCGGCAACTTCATCTTTCCATTCGAGGTCTCCCATGGTGCCGACAAGCATATTTCCCTCAACCCCGATGAACGAGTAGGCGAGCATGGCGGCCACGTTGAGCGTGGCGCCCGGCCCCGCGCCGAGGTCGCCGGTGCTGTTGCTGTAGCTCACATAGCCCAGGTACACCCTTCCGCCGCCGAGGGCGCCCCGCAGGTGTATGGCGAGGTCCGAATCGTTCACCTCCGCGATCGCGGGCACGGCCGCAGTCAGCACGAGCGCCGCCGACAAGAGCGCGTGTTTGATCAGTCTTCCGGAAATCTTCATTATCTCCCCTCCATGATTATCGATACGATGAAACGGCGCGGCCCTAATCGCATCGGCGGATCCCGGGCCGTCGGTTAAACCGCTTTTTCGATACGGCATGCCCGGTCCGGCGGCAATCCGCCCCTCTCATCGCATTACACAGAAATACCGTGAATCCTGTTAAAAGGTGCATAAAAGCCCGCGCGAAAAAAAGCGAAATCCAAAAAATTTACATTATTTCGATAATACGCATGATGGCGGGAACCGTGTAAAATACGAACCGGAATCGAAACGATACCATATCATCGACGCGCCCGATCCCGCAATATGCGGAACTCATCGCGGTCAATCGTCATACGGAAGCGCCCCCAGACAGGCCCGGCAGCGTTCTCCGTGCTCCGAGGGATAGGCCTCGCCGCATCCAGGGCACACGACGATCGCTCCGGCGTGACGGTGCGCGAGAAACTCCTTTTTCACCGACAGGTAGCGCGTGCCTAAAACGCCCTCGCCCGCGCGAATCATTTCGTCGATGAGCCGTTCGCGCGACTGCTCGCTCTTGGGTTTCAGACGGAAGAACCAGTTCTTTATCTCGTTCCAGGGCTCAGGCTTCCGGTGATCGAGGTACACGCGGACGCCGCTTCCCGTTCGTTTGTCGTAAAAGGTCATGGCGAAACGGCCGACATCGATGATCTTCAGCCAGCCGTTTCCGATACTGCACGGAGTGAGAAGCTGAACCGCGTCGGGGAGGCAGTGCGAGGTCTCGCAGATAACGTCGAAGAACTCGCCCGGCGGCAGGTTCTTCATGGCGTGCTCCACCATGAAGCCGCCCAAAAGCAGCCCCGGCGCGAAGCTGCCGTGGAACTCGGTAACCATCGCGATATACTCGTCGATTGAGCGGCCGCCGATCGTCACCCTCTTTTTATCCGCATCCATCGCCTGCCTCCGCGGCATCCATATCCGTCAGGCTGTATTCCGAAATCCCGAATACTTCCACGAACTCCGCCACGCGGTTTTTCCGCACGCTTACGTGCAATTCCTCGCACGATTCGAGCACACCCGCGATGAGAACCCGGAAGACCGCCCTCTCCAGGTCGAGCGAACCGATTTCGTCCACGAACACCCGCGCGCACGAACGGGCGGCAATTCCTTCGAGTATCGAATCGAGGAACGCAAGGCCCCTGCCCGAGAAGCTGTACCTGCCGCGCGCATCGCACTCGTCCCATCCCGGCGGAAGAGCGTTTTTGCCACGCGCGAGAGGCACCGTCGCGCCGGTGCGAAGATCGAGCGCGTCGTAACCCGCGTGCACGCCATCCACGAACACCTTCGGGCAGGCGTATCCATCACCCCCGGCCGCTTCGCCGTAAAGCGCGCGAATGCGGGCGGTCTTCCCCGAGTCCTTCCCGCCAGTAATAATGTGAAGGGCCGCGCGCCCCATGCCGTTATCCCGCCAGCACCACCGCCGCGATCGCGGTCCAGCAGAGCGCGATAAACGCGCCGGGTGCCGCGAGGCGCATGAGCGGCCGGGAGGCGCCGTACGACGCGAGCGGAGCGGCCCATCGCGCGCCCAGGGCGTACCCCGCCGGAAAGAGCGCGGCCGAGAAGGCGGCCCACACCAGCCCCTCGCGGAGCAGGAAGGAGTAGAGCCCGAGCGGCTGATTGAACGAGAGCAGGTACGCGCAGGGCGCCAGGCGCATTCCGGCGTAATAGAACGCGGTCGCCGAAGCGAGCGCCGCCGCGAAGGCCGCCGTCCCGCGACGCACGACGCCGCTTCCTGGACCGGTTGCGATCAGGCGGACAGCACCCGCGAGCGCGATGCCGTGCAGCATGATGGCAAGCGAAGTGTTCGCCTTGCACAGGGGCGAGCACCGCAGCAGGGGCACGCAGAGCTGCGTTGCGAGCACCGTGACGAGCGCGAGAAGCGGCAGACGCCCCGGCCTTCCCGCCAATCCGACGAAGAGGCCCATGCAGGCCATGCCGATTCCCGTGAGCACGCCCGCGCGAATCTCCGGAGCGAGCGCGCGGACCGCCTGCCCCAGGGCGACCTCGGAGAGCCCCCAGAGCGAACCGAGCACGAGAAGCGCAAATAACGCGTCGCGCCCCGAAAGCCGATATATCGATGCGTTGTCGGTCTTCATATCGTTTCTCCGTATTACGCGCGCTCGACACGGCAGGGCACGTAGCGGTGAAGCGGCGTGCCGAGCGGGTCGCGGTGCGTATTTTTCGTGAGGCTGTTGACATTCAGCCCGTGCGTCGTATCGCCGTAGAGCAGGCCGAAACCGTGGGGGATGAGCACCGTGCCCGCGCGCACCTGCTCCGAGAGCTCGAGCTCGCCGACGGCGCTTCCCGCCTCTGTCGTCACGCGCACCGCCTGCCCGTCCGAAAGCCCGAGGGCCTTTGCGTCGTCCGGGCTCATCGCGACCGTGCCGGCGCGCTTGCCTTTATTCCACTCCGGGTCGCGCATCAGGCTGTTCGCGTTGTAATCGTAATGGCGGCCGGCGCTCAGGATAAGCGGAAAGTCCTTCGGCAGGGCGAGCTTCGCCTCCTCCGACGCGGGCTGGAGTGCGCGCAACGCCTCCTCCATCTCCGGAATGAGTATCTCGATTTTGCCCGAAGCGGTCTTTACCTGCGACATATTGTCCGAGGGATCGAGCTCGCCCACCCACGTGCCCGAGGGCGAATCGAGGAGCGCCTGGAACACGCGGTCGCCGAGGTCCATGCCGCTCGCGAAGCCCGCGCGAACGGCGTTCTCGCGGAAGGACTTCGGCGCGGTCATGAGCATCCCCCAGAGCGCCGCGAGGTTCGCGCTGTCCCACGCGCGCCCGAGCGTTTTTGCCAGGACAAAGGGCATCCTCTTTAAGGCAGCGGGCTCCTTCGCCGCGTACTCCATGAGCTTCGCGCCGAAGGCGAGGCGCTCGCCCTCCGCGGCGGCGGCAAGTTCGTCGGGAATTTCGGGGACGAGGCCCAGGCGGTCGGCGATGAGCGTGTGTATCTGCGCGGCCTCCAGGCACGAGCCCGGCACCGGCACGATGGGACGGCGCAGCTGGAAGTGAATTTTCGGATAGGTGTACGGGAAAAAGGTTGCGTCGTACGACTCGTAGAACGAGCGGCAGGGCAGCACGTAGTGCGCCAGGCGCGCCGTCTCGCTCATCACGATCTCGTTGACCACAAGGAGGTCGAGCGCGCCGAAGGCCCTCTCGTAGGCCGCGGTGTCCGGATAGGACCGCAGAGGGTTGCAGGCGCTCACGATCATCGCGCGCAGGCGGTCGTCGCGATCGCTCAGGATCTCCTCGGGTACCACGCTCGGCGGAAACGATCCGGCCGCCGCGGGCGGCATATTTGTGGCGACCGTGCGCCAGGTCTTCGGATCGCGCTCGTCGGCGTGGAAGCCGAGCGGCATGACGAAGCCGGGGATGATGTTACCGCCGGGGACGCAGAAGATGCCGCACGCGACGCCGAGGATGTGGAGCAGGTACGAATTGAGCGTGCTGGTGCGCCCCATATAAATGCCCAGGTCGGGATGCACACTCCACCTGCGCGAGGTCATGAGCGCGCAGAGTCCGCGGACCTCTCCCGCGTCGAGGCCGCATACGGAGAGCGCCCCGTTTACGTCGAAGCCGTCGAACCACGGGCGCACCCGTTCCCAGCCCTGGACGTAGCGCTCGAGATAGGCACGGTTTTCCTTTTTTTCGTTCAGGATGATGGCGATCATCGCCTTCATGAGAAGGGCGTCGGTGCCCGGGCGCACGGGCAGATGGATGTTCGCGATCGCCGCGGTTTCGCTCCTCCGGGGATCGATCGCAACGAGAAGCCGCTCGGGGTCGTCGCTTATACTCTTGAGCACGATGCGGGCCCGGGGCATCTGGTGGCTCTGCATGCCGTTCCATCCCCATGCCACGAGCATTTCGGTGTTGTGCTCGTCCGGGCCGGTGATATTGTACTGCTTGCCGAAGACGCGGCCCTGCACCCACCACTGGCCGCTGAACTCCTGCCCCGACGAGGAATAGTAGTACTGCGAACCCAGGCCGCGCAGTATTCCCAGCCCGAAGGCCGCCTCGAAGTGGCCGCCCTGCGACGACCCGCCCATGTAGGCGAAACTGCGCGGCCCGTGCGCATCAACCACGCCGCGCAACTTTTCTGCAATCTCCCCGATCGCCCGGTCCCAGCTCACCGGCTCGAAGCCGCTCCCCTTCCTCTTCAGCGGCTCCGTTATGCGGTCTTTCGGATACTGGTGGTAGACGACGTTCATCCCCTTTCGGCAGAGATAGCCCCGGCTTTTCAGGTTTTCTTTGTCGCCCTTCACCTTCACCATGCGGCCGTCCTCAACGAGGACCTCGAGCCCGCAGTTCTGCGAACACAGCACGCAGCCCGTCTTTTTCCATTCGCCCATGCGTACGCCTCCCCGCGCCGGTTACGGCGCTTCTACAGCCTCTCGCGTATGCCCGCGAGCGCCTTCCTGAACATGCCTTCGTCGTCGATGCCGGCGGCCGCGAAAAAGTCGCGGTTCGCCTTGAATATTTCGGCGCGCACCTTCTTCGCCGTGTCCGCCCCTTCTTCGGTCAGGAGGACCAGAACGGCCCTGCGGTCCGAGGGGTGTTTACCCCGCCGCACGTACCCGGCCGCTTACAGCCGATCGATGATGCCGCTGAGCGTGGCGCTGTCCAGCTGCGTCCGCGCCCCCAGCTCCGCGGAGGTCACGCCGTCCGCGTCGGAGAGGAAGGCGAGCACCATCGACTGGACGACGGTAAGGCCGAACTGCGTCGTCCGTTCGGAGAGGAACTTCATGGCGGCCTGGTGCGTTTTGGCGATCTGGAAAAAGATGCAGTCGTTCGGTTTCATGACGGCCCCTGAATGCTTGCATACGAGTATATTGTATGCGATTATCTGTCAATGATAATTCGGGCGAGATGTGCACCTTCGTTTGAACAGGGAATACCCTCCCCGGACCCTGCGGTCCGGAGAAGAACACCAGCGCATTCTCAACGCGGGATCACGCGAGGAGGCGCCCCCTCAAACGGCTCAGGCGACGCCGGCCAGCTCCGCGAAATTCTCTCCGAGGATTCTCCTTCGCGCTCCCGCGTCCGGAACCAGCCGCTCGATCCGCCGCTTGATGTAGCCGTAGTCCATCTTCCCGTCCGCGGCGTGATAGCCGAAGGGACCGTCCGTGCCGAACAGACAGCGCTCCGCGCCGAGATACTCTATGACCTGCCGGGTGGTCTTCTCGCCGACATAGCCGGTCTGCGAGAGGTCGACGAACACGTTTGTATTATCCCGTATTTTTTTCCATGTATCGGAATACTCGGGGAATCCCGCATGCGCGAGTATAAGCTTCAGACCGGGGACCTGCGCCAGCAGCGCGCCGAAATCGCCGTGACTCCCGAAACCGACATGAGCGAGCATGGGTTTGCCGGTTTTTACGAGTTCGTGGGCCACGGGCGCAAGAAGCACGGGCTCGTACCGATGCCAGAAAGGATGGACCTTAACGCCCACGAAGCCCGGCTCTTTCCCCCAGCGCGCGAGTTCCTTTACGGGATCGTTCGCGCCGCGCGGGTTCACAAAGGCCCAGCCGAGAAAACGTTTGGGGAATTTCTTAACGGCCTCAAACACCGCCTTGTTGTCCGGGTCGGGATACAGCTTGAACTCGCCCATGGGAAGCTTGATGTTGCCCCTCTCGGTGAAGTTCGCCACCAGCGCCTTCGCTATACCCCTTGTGGCCCTGCGTGTAATAAGGAACTGGAGCAGGGCCACGAGAAACCTCGCGGCCTCCGGAAACGGCTCCACCATGGCACCCATCAGCGCGACCCTGTCAACACCAGATGCGTCCATGCGCTCGATGAGCTCGCCGCGGCCGAGAAGGCCTTCCTCCAGATGAAAATGACAGTCCAGTATCATGGGCACTACCTCCCGTATGCCGCCCGCCGGGCGGTGATGTGATATATTCCACCGAGTATACGCCGTCGATCGGCTTGACGCAAGGCAATAAGAGGAGACGGAAAAGGACGTCTTCGACCGGCACCGCAAATATTTAGCGGTTCATACAAAATGGAGTATAATCCTTTTGGGAACCTCTATTAATTAACATTTTTGAGGTTGATAAAGTTGCAACTCCTGATTAAATCAAGGGTTACGATTTCTGATATTGCTAAAAGTTTTAATTTTTAGAGGTTCCCTTTTTATATTCGTTTCTTTAATACGTTGAGTGCCGGCCATTCGAAGCCCGACCGAATGAAGGAGGACGAAAATGAATTTCCAGGACGAGTACCGCGGAAAGCTCACTTCGCCCGAGAACGCCGTTTCGGTGATACGCTCCGGCGACAACGTCAACTTCGGGCCCTTCGCCTGCGCGCCCATCTACCTCGACCAGTACCTGGCGAAACGCGCCGGCGAACTGGAGAATGTCACCATCCAGAGCATCACCTTCCCGGCCGTCTGCCGCAGCGTGCTGGCCGACCCCGAGCGGAAAAGCTTCGTGTTCCGCAGCAGCCATTTCAGCAAGGCCGACCGCATCCTCCACGATCGGGGACTGTGCGATTATATCCCGAACCTCTTTCACGAGGGACCGTCATATTTCAACAACGACTACATCCGCCCTGATGTCGCCATCGTGCGCGCGGCGCCAATGGATAAATGGGGCTTTTTCAACATCGGTATCGGGAACTCGGTCATCCCCGCGTCGCTCGAAAAGACGAAAACAATCATCATCGAGGTGAACGAGAACATCCCTTACTGCTACGGCGGTTTCAAGGAATCCATTCACATTTCGAAAGTCGACCATATCGTGGAGAGCGACAACGCGCCGATCATCGAGCTCCCGCGCGACGAGCTCAGGGAGCGCGACCGCGCCATCGCCGCCTACATCATCGACGAGATCGTCGACGGCGCCTGCCTGCAGCTCGGCATAGGGGCGCTTCCCAACGCCGTCGGCGAGCTCATAGCGCAGAGCGACCTTAAAGACCTCGGCGTGCAGACCGAGATGCTCTGCGACGCCTACTTCGAGATGTTCGAGCGGGGCAAGATCACCGGCGCGCGCAAGACCTTCGACCCGGGCAAGATGTCGTACACCTTCGCGCTCGGCTCGCGGAAGCTCTACGACTTCCTGGACCGCAACCAGCACTGCGCGTCCTTTCCGGTGGACTACATCAACGACCCCGGGAACATCGCCGCCAACGACAACGTGATCTCCATCAACAACGCCATCGAGATCGACCTCTACGGCCAGGTATCGGCCGAGTCCTCGGGCTTCCGCCACATCTCGGGCACGGGGGGGCAGCTCGACTTCGTCTACGGCGCGTACCACTCCCGCGGCGGCAAGAGCTTCATCTGTCTCTCGTCCACGTACACCGACAGAGAGGGACGCGTCCGCTCGAGGATAGTACCGACGCTCGCGCCGGGCACCATCGTCACCGTACACCGCGCCATGGTCCACTACGTGGTGACCGAGTTCGGCAAGGCCATGCTGAAGGGCAAGTCCACCCGCGAGCGCGCGGAGGAGCTCATCCGCATCGCGCACCCGGATTTCCGCGAGGAGCTCATCCACGAGGCGGAAAAGATGAACCTGTGGACAAGGACCGCGGGGATCGCCTGAGGCACGGCCGCAAAGCGAGGAGCGTGCGCCCGGCGCTCCAGTCGGGCCTCGTCATTTCCGGCTTGACCGCCTGCGGCAAAAACTGTAGGCTCCCTCCCCGTCGGGCCCTCTCCGGGCCTGACGGCGCGCCCGGGAGAAAGGCGCCCGATTCCCCCGGGGCGCGACGAAGCGGAAAAACAAAAACGAAATAACAACATTGCGGACACCCGTCCGGGGAGCACACCATGCGGCTTACTGAACGACTTGCCACGACCTACGCGGACGCGCCCTTCGTGATCCAGAAAAAGGCCCGCACGCTATTCAATTTCAACCTCACCCTGATCTTCATCCTCCCCGTACTCATGGTGCTTCTCAACGTGGTGGCGGCGCGCGATGTGTTCTCGGTGCTCAACATCATGTTCGCGACAATCATCGCCGGCATGGCCGTGAGCCTCTTCCTTCTGGCCCGGGGCCGCTACACGCCCGCGGCGAACGTCACCATCACCTCGTACATCCTCTCGCTCGGCATGTACCTCTTCTTCGGACAGCTCGCTTTTAAATACGGCATCATCTGCACCATCCATCACCTGGTGATCTTCATCGTCTTCGCCTCGCTCTTCTCCGACCGGCGCATGACGATCGCCTCGTTCGTCACCGTCCTTGCCGCAGGCTGCGGCGCTCTCGTCTATCGCGGCCTTCTCCCGCCCGCCGAGACCAGGATCGTCATCATCAACTTCACCTTCGTTACGCTCTTCATCTTCGTGCTGAGCTACGTCCTGCTCTCCGTGAACAGGAGCATCATGATAAAGCTGAAAGAGGACGCCGAGAACAAAGACCAGCTCGAGCGCACAACCGCGCTCCTCACCTCGGTGCGGGGCATATCCGCCGAACTTTCGACGGCCTCGGGCGAAATGGCCTCGACTTCCGGCGCGTTCTCGAACAACGCGCAGAGCCAGGCGGCGTCGGTGGAGGAGATCACCGCCACGGTCGACGAGATCTCCGCCGGCATCGACAACGTGGCCGCCGGGGCGAGCGACCAGGTGGAGCGCATCACGCGCCTGGTGGAGGCCATCGAGGCTTCGAGCGGGGTGCCGCTCTCGGCCATCCAGCGCAAAAACATCATCCGGGGCGCCAGCGAGCGCGACATCGTCGAGTCAGGCCTCGAAGAGACGATGGTCGAAGCCTATCACGAGATCCGCGAGACCCGCGCGCAGAAGGGCATCCCCACCCTGCGCCTCGCCGCGCTGGTGAATGCACTGAACAAGATTTCGACGATCTACTAC
>CAZEAH010000064.1:0-9920 GCA_964510075.1 uncultured Leptospirales bacterium
CCCCCCCCCCCCGCTTCCATCCCCCCTAAGGACATGTCGAAACGATTTTCGGATCGGCCCCGTCCCATTCCAGCCGCGTCCTCAATCTCACTACCGCGCTCCTCGAACGTATGAAGCGTCCCGCTTCGTGATCGCGAAGCATGATATTCATCCTGTCGCTTCCGGTCCTGATTGCAAGCACAGAGGATTCTATGGGCGAAAACCGGCTTTTATGAATGCTCGAAACGTCCACGAAAAGCGTCCTGATGCCGTGAGGCCGCGCTATCTTTCCCGCGAAAAGCGACGGCAGATGCGAGTGGCCCGAGATCCAGAGGTCGACCGGATGAGTTCGCAGTACTTCGAAAAATCGATGCGAGCCGGCTATTCTCATAGTCGGATTTATCGTGCTCGGCAAGCCGCTCCCCTGCAGTGCACCGTGCGTGACCGTAACAAGTATTCTGGCCTGGTTCTCAACGACAAGACCGCGCCACCATTCGAACGCACCGTCGGAGATATCGGTCACCGCGCTGCGTATCTCATCGGACATAAGTATAATGAGGATATTGCCGACAGCGATGGCATAATGAAGAGGCTTGCCGGTATATTTATAATATGCAGCAATATCGTTCTGGTCGTGATTGCCGGCAATCTCGAACCAGAAAGGAATCTTCGAGCCGCGGCGAAGGTCCGCCAGCCAGCGATGGTATTCGGAAGCGCCCTCCCGGCGATGCACAAGGTCGCCGGCGACTATAGCCATGCGGATGCCGGGCACGCGGGCCGCAATGTCGGCCACTGCGGTTTCATAATGGGATTTTTCTTCGAGCGAGCGCGGCTGGATATCGGAGTGGGCCCATATGCGCAGGTACACATCATGGCCTCCCCCGCTGTTTGTTATCTGGTCGTATGTACCGCATCCGGTGAGTATGGCCGCGACCAGGAACGGTAGCACGATGCGGACATGGTGTGCGATCTGAGTAATATGCATGTTGTGTAAGTATATGTGATTGCGTGCCCGCGTCAAACGATTTACCGGGGAAGCCACATGCGGGATGTTCACGGTGATCCGAGAACGAATTGCGGCCGTGACCTCCCGCGGGATTATTTCTTCCATTCGGGATTTTATGCTTGATTGAATGCCCCCCGACCTTATAGTTAATTCAGTAAATCCAATAATAAAAAGACCTGACTCGGAAGGGGACCGCACCCTCCCTTCCCCGCATCGACCTCAGAGGACAGAATGAAGATAATCGCCATTTCAAATAACAAGGGAGGCGTCGGCAAGACGACCAGCACCGTTAATATCGCAGCCGCGCTGCAGATACTCGGCAAAAAGGTTCTGGTCATCGACATGGACCATCAGGCCCAGTCCACCTACCATCTCGGGGTGCAGTCAAACAAACTCAAACGCTCAATCTACGACGTGCTGAAGGGTGAACTTCCATATAAAGACATAATGATCGACCGAAACGGCATGCATCTGCTGCCGGCGAGTCCCGAGCTTAAAGGGCTCGAATTCCTACCGATTCCGGCAAAGGAATTCCTTCTTCGTGATGCTCTCGCCGACCTCGACGATTACGATTTTACCCTTATCGACTGTCCGCCCTCGCTGGGCGTGCTGACGCTTAACGCCCTCACCTATGCTCACGAGATATTTGTCCCGCTTCAGGTCCAGTTTCTGCCGTTCCATGGAATGTACAACCTGTTCGAGGCGGCCGAGATGGTGAAGAAACGACTCAATAAGGCGATCGAAATAACGGGTATCATCGCGACAATGTATAACGCAAACAAGACGATAAACAGGGAGGTTCTCGAGGAGACAAAAAAGCGTCTGCCGGGAAAGCTCTTCGATACGCTCATAAGGGAAAATGTTTCGCTTCAGGAGGCGCCGAGCTGGGGCAAGACCATCTTCGAGTATAAGCCCGATTCGAGCGGCGCTACGGATTATATGGAATTGACGAAGGAAATACTTCAGAGGAGCGCCTGAGCCTTCAGGGTTCGCGGGGTCCGTCTTCCCCGCACCCGTGACATGTGGAATCGCATTTCTGCATGCGTCGGATGGAACGCCTTGCGCACAGCGAGCACTTGTCGTCGCTGCAGCGCAGGCAGGCGGCACAATCGTGACAATCGTGTTTTCGCGGCGCGGGATCATCGAATTCCGGAGAATAAACGAGCCCGTCGAAACCGTCTATTCGTATAAAGGGCATTCAGCCACCGGGCGGCTGTATGGTCAATTCCTGCCTGCCAAGTATAGAATGTCACTGGATTCATGGAAATTCAATTTTTAATCGAACCACCTACTTTTATGACGGGTCAAATAAGCTGTTGCTGCTTGCAGTATCGCTTGCGTGTCTTAAAAGAAACCGAATATCAAATTATTCCAGCGATCACCTGGGAGATCAGGCGTGTACTAGAGTGAAACCGGCATGATCATTACAATCGTCAGCAAAAACAGGCCCGGCCGGCGTTTCTTACCGCCGGCCGTAATCACTCTGGTGCTCGCGGTCCTCGTTCCGGTATGGGCTGGTACGGAGAGAAAGACCGACGGCCTTCTGATGCAGGCGACCGGAATAACCAGGGAAGATGTTGCCAGTGTTACCGGCAAGAAATCGCTCGATCTTTTCGACGTCTACGCAATGGCCGTCGCGGGAACCGAGAGAATGGCAATAGAAGGCGAGTACGCCCTTCAGGCGGACGCGCGCAGACGGCAGGCACTCGGCCTCTTCCTTCCGAAAATATCCCTGAAGGCCTCCAAAACACTCACAGAGGTTGACAGAACAACTCCCTCCACCCAGCGCAGTATGGTAAGCCTCTATGTCCGGCAGAACCTTCTTACCGGTTTGGACGAATACGCGTCGTTTCGAGGAAGCGCCGCCGAACAGCGTTACCGACGATACCTGTTGAACCACAGCGCGGGAAAACTTTTACAGGAAATGTCCACGGTGTATCTGCGGGCCCTCCAGATAGACCGGACGCTTAAGAACAGGGAGAAAACCCTCGACCACTACAGGGGGGTATCGGCCGAACTGCGCCGCAGAGTCGAGGTCGGTCGCTCCCGGCAAAGCGAGCTTCTTCGAATAAACTCACAGATCTTTAAAATACAGGCGGAGATTGAATCGTTGCAAAGCGCATACGTACAGACACGCTCTATGCTGACGGTCATATCGGGAGTACCGCGCGAAAGGCGCCTTGCCGAGGATGTATGCCTCCCGCCGGCGCCGGAAGTCCCCGCAGATATGACGAAGATGATCGAATCACGATATGATGTAAGGGCCGCGCTCGAGGAGCTCGAAATCTCCCGAACGAGGCTGCTGGCGGCACAGGGAGGCCATCTGCCTTCCGTTTATATCGAAGGAACGTACAGGCTTTACCAGCAATATGAAACCGGCCGGGATTACTGGGCGGGCATCGGCGCGGAACTTCCCCTATTTACGGGTGGAATAACCACGGCCAGGGTGAGCGAGGCCGCCTCGGTGAAACGCCAGGCGGAGCTCAGGCTGGATCAGGCCCGGAGGGAGGCCCGCCTGGAGATAGAGGAAACGTATTCCACCTACACCAGCTCGATGCACGAAATGGAATCTTTCAAGAAGTCTCTCGAAGCGGCGGAAAACAACTATCGGTTGATTCTCGGTGAATATCGCCTCAATCTTGTTACGCTCATTGACGTATTCGACGCTCTTACCGCGCTTGAATCAGCGCGCGATGATTACGAAAGAACCGTCCTCGAACACTGTCAGAGCCGCGTCCGCCTTGGGGTGGCCACCGGCGAGCTGCTCGGTCCGGGCGTACGCGTGCTTCGCGGGCGTGGAATTGAAAGGAGCGTCGAACAATGACCCTTTCCGATATATCGATTAAGAACCCGGTTTTCGCTTGGATGCTGATGTTCGGTCTCATTCTTTTCGGCGGAATCTCATTCGGCAGGATGGGAATATCACAGATGCCGGACATTGATTTTCCGGTAGTGAATATCGACGTAATCTACGAAGGGGCGTCTCCCGAGATAATGGAGACGGACGTCGTCGACGTCATCGAGAACGCGGTAATGAACGTAGAGGGTATAAGGGAGGTCCGCTCTACCGCACGGCAGGGACAGGCGAGCATTACGGTCGAACTCGATATCGACAGAGACGTTGACGTGGCGCTTCAGGAGGTCCAGACGAAAATAGCCCAGGCGCAGCGGCTGCTTCCGGACGAGATAGAACCGCCCATTATCTCAAAGCGCAACCCCGAAGACTTTCCGATAATGTGGGTGGCCGTAACTACAAGCAGGCCGCTTAAAGACCTCATGGTCTACTCACGATACCACATACGCGACCGTTATCAAACCCTCCCCGGCGTCGCCGACGTCCGTATGGGCGGGTACGTTGACCGCGCGGTTAGAATATGGATTGACAATAAAAAACTGCGTGCACTCGAACTTACCATCGACGATGTGCTCAACACAATCGGCAGGGAACATGTGGAGATTCCTGGCGGGCGCATAGAAACCTCCAGCAGCGAGTTTGTCATACGATCCATGGGCGAGGCCTCCACGGTCGGGGAACTGGAAAAACTGCCGATTACCTCGCGCGGAGGGGCCCCGGTTTACAGAAAAATACTGCTGGGCGATGTCGCCCGGATAAAAGACGATCTGGACGATATACGGAGGGTCTCGCGCTTCAATGGAGTTCAGACCGTGGGCCTTGGCATTATGAAGCAGCGGGGATCAAATACGATCGCTGTCGCCGAAGAGGTCCGCAGGCTTACCGCCGATCTTCAAAAGACCCTTCCCGAAGGATACAGTATCGCGGTTTCGCATGATCTTACCAAATTCGTCAAGGACTCGACCGACGAGCTCATTTTTACCATCATCCTCTCAACCATATTGACCGGGCTGGTCTGCCTGGTTTTTCTGGGATCGTTCAGTTCCACATTCAATATCCTGCTGGCGATCCCCACGTCCATCATGGGAAGCTTTATATTCCTCTACTTCTGGGGATTCACTCTTAATACCTTCACGCTGCTCGCACTTTCCCTGGCGATCGGTATTGTCGTCGACGACGCCATCATGGTGATGGAGAACATCTCACGCTACCAGGAAATGGGACACGACAAAGTGAAGGCAGCGGGTATGGGGGCCCGTCAGATCACCTTCGCGGCGGTCGCGGCCACCCTGGCGGTAATAGCCATATTTCTTCCGGTAGCATTCATGAAAGGCATTATCGGGAAGTATTTCCTCGAATTCGGCATCACCATTACGGTAGCGGTCGCCCTTTCACTTCTTGAGGCCCTCACTCTGACACCGATGCGATGCTCACAGTTTCTTGAGGTCGGCTCCAGCATGGGGCGTTTCGGAAGGTCCGTCAATGAAGCCTTCTCGGCCCTTTCCGGGGCCTACGGCAGGGCCATTAGTTTCGTACTCGACCACAGGTGGAAGGCGATTTTCGCTTCGGTGGTCTTTTTCGCCGCCTCACTGCTGTTTCTCTATCCTATGAAAAAAGAGTTTGTTCCTTCCCAGGACCAGAGCATGTTCATCGTCCGCATAAAGACCGTCGTCGGTTCGTCGCTCGAATATACCGACGGGCTGACTAAAAAGGCCGAGTCGTTAATCGCGTCGAAGGGCGAAGTACTTCGATACTTTTCGGCCGTCGGAGGATTCACCGGCGGAGAGGTCAATTCGGCAATGATCTTTATTACGATGAAAGAGCCTAAGGACCGCCCGATTGACGGAGTAAAAAAGCGGCGCCTTACCCAGGCGGAATTCTCTGGAGTTATTCGCAAAGAGTTGAATGCACTATCGAAGGACATGAAGGCGACCATTCAGGACCTTTCGACAAGGGGTTTCTCAGCCACCAGGGGATATCCGGTGGAATTTACTGTAAAAGGAACGGACTGGGATAAGCTGGGGACCTACACGGAAAAAATTTCCTCGCTGATGATCAAGAGCGGTAAAATGGTCGATGTGGATACTGGATACGACGCGGGGCAACCGGAGATACAGATCCTCCCGGACCGTAACGCGGCCGAACTCAGGGGAGTGAGCATGACCTCCATAGGAAACGCCGTGAGCGCGCTTTTCGGTGGTAAAAAGATGGGAAAGTTCACCGACGCCGGCCACCGCTTCGATATCAGGGTGAGGCTCAGGGAGTCGGAAAGGAGGATGGCCGACGACATTCGCACTGTTTTCGTTCGCAACAACCGCGGGGAGCTTGTGCGCCTGTCGGAAGTCGTTCGCATCGTCCCGACCACCTCGCTGCTTTCCATCACCAGGATAAACCGGGAACGTTCGATATCGGTGTACGCGAGTCCTGCGCCGGGCTTTTCACAGGAAGAGGCGATCAATGAATCGTTAGCAATCGCGAAGAAGGTGTTGCCGGAAGGATATGCGGCGGAACTCACCGGTTCGGCAAAAACCTCGAGCGAATCCTTCGACAGTCTGCTCTTCGCATTGGTAATAGGCATTATCGTTTCGTATATGATTCTGGCCAGCCAGTTCAACAGCTACATTCATCCACTGACTATATTGCTCGCCCTGCCTTTCAGTTTTTCAGGCGCGATAATGGCCCTTGTAATTTCCGGAAAATCGCTTAACATCTACAGCTTTATCGGCCTGATCCTTCTCATGGGCCTTGTGAAGAAGAATTCCATCCTTCTGGTCGAATTTACAAACCAGCTGCGACACGAGGGGCTCGGAGTGCGGGAGGCGCTCATGAAGGCCTGTCCGATACGGCTGCGGCCTATTATGATGACGAGCCTCGCGACGGTCGCGGCGGCCGTTCCGCCTGCCCTCGCTCTCGGACCCGGCGCGGAGGCGCGTATTCCGATGGCTATCGCGGTCCTCGGAGGGATGGTCGTATCGACGCTGCTTACGCTTTTTGTGGTGCCCTGCGCATACAGTCTCTTCGCCGGTCTCGAGCGTATGAAGTACGGTAGCGAACGGCCCTGATCAGCTTCCGGCGGATTCCCTCTTTTTGATTGCCGCGAGGATCTCGTTGTATCGCTTCTCGTTGATCGGATAGAGATAGAGCGTTACCAGTGAAAAAACAAGAATCGCGGCGGGAATGGGGCCGAGCAGGAGTCGTATTCCAAGAAGCGAAGACTCGCTCTGAACGACATCAGGTATATATCCGAACCATGAGAGAACGGTCCCGCTTATCGCGAGGGCCAGCGCCTGACCCATCTTTATTCCGAAAGTCCAGATACCGTAGAAGGCCCCTTCCGTTCGCTCTCCGGTAATAAGGTAATCGTATTCGACGGCATCGGGGACGATCGCGTACGGCATCGCGTAGGTGAACCCGAAACCCGTACCGGTGAAAAACATCACGATAAAAGAAAAGGAAACCGGCTGGGTGTGGCCGAATGCGAAAAGAAGTAATGTGCCGATGGCGAAAATGGACATTCCGATGCCGTAAACGAGCTTTTTGCCTATTTTTTTGGAGAGCATGACGCTCACCGGAATGAACGCCATGGCGGTGAGCAGAAGAATGAGCATGGCGATCGTCGTTTTCGACTCGTCATTATGGATATATTTGAAATAATAAATGGCAACACCCATCACCACCGTAAGCCCGGTTATATGGAGTGCATACGTGAGAAGAATGAGAACGTACGGTCTGTTCTTGAAAACCTTCAGGTATGTCTTTAAAAAACCTTTGTTCGATATTTCCACGCCGATCATCGGCTCCTTGACTTTTATTACAGTAATAACCGCCGTGACGAGCATGATGGCCCCGAAGATGAACCCCATTCCGGCGAACCCGGTATTCTTGTCCGGAAAGGCCATAACGATCGGAAGCGACGCACCTGCTCCCAGCAGCGAACCGATGACGGCGAATCCGAAGCGGTACCCGTTCAGAGACGTTCTTTCATGATAATCCTGGGTGAGTTCCGGAGTGAGGGAATTATAGGGGATATTAACCGCCGTGTATGCAGTACAGAGCAGGCAGAAGAGAACGGTGGCCCAGATAAAAAGGAATGTCTGCTCATCGGCGGGGTTCCATGATGCCCCGGCGAACAGCGAGGGATTGGTGAACATGAGGATCATGGTGATGAACAGCGGAATAGATCCGAAGAGCATCCATGGTCGTCTCCTGCCCAGCCTGGATTTCGTACGGTCTGAAAGATAACCGGCCATGGGATCGGTTATCGCGTCCCAGATCTTTCCCACAGCGATGGTCAACCCGGCCAAACCGGCGGCCAGACCCACGGTATCGGTCAGATAATTGAGGAGCCAGAAACCTATAACGGTAAAGAAAAGGTTACCTCCAAGGTCACATACTCCATACCCAAGTTTGACGCCGATTGGAAGCCTATTGCCGCTCATGCCGCCCCCTCTGACTTTGTTTGCATTGAATGAAATTTTTGTGCATTATAAACATAATTAACTGCAGAAATCAAGCATAATAATCACATCGATATATATCGAAAGCTGGGCCTTATGACTCCTTGCTTATGATATTTTAGCAGGTATATATAAAACTCTTGCAAAAATGAACGGTATTCATAGAATATATTATGTTCATTTTGTATGTGAACGACATATAGATTTTTAATAAAACTGCTTTAAATTGAGAAAGCGGTCTTTACGTTTATGGGCGATTGCATGCGTCCATCATCTTAAAATTGGAGTACCACCATGAATACTGGCAGAATTGTACTCGTTACCGGTGCTACCCGTGGTATTGGTTTTGCGCTCGCCAACGAACTTGCGCGCAGGGGTGATGTCGTATACGGAGCGGGCAGAAAACCGCCCTCTGTCAAAGATTACCTTTTCACCTATCTACCAATGGACATTACCGATGAGCGTTCCGTGGAAAAAGCAGTCGGAAAAATCCTGAAAAGGCATACGTCCATTGATATCCTGATCAATAATGCCGGGATTGGACAATGCGGACCGATCGAGGAGACCTCCATCCTGACGGCGAAGAATGTTTTCGAAACAAATTACTGGGGTCTTGTTCGTACGATACAGGCGGTACTGCCCGTAATGCGAAAATCCGGGAAGGGCCTAATAATAAATGTAAGCTCGGCCGCGGGAAAGATAGCAATCCCTTTCCAGGCGCATTACTGCGCCAGTAAATTTGCCGTCGAAGGTCTCACCGAGTCCCTGTACCATGAGGTGAAACGCTACGGAATTCGCGTTGTCCTCATTGAACCCGGAGATGTAGGCACCTCGATCTGGGAACAGACTGATAAGAGCTCTGTTGCGAGATCGGCGTACAGGGAGTCCTTTGAAAGGTTCCTTTCGGTTAAAGAGAAGGAAATGGGGGTTGCAGCTGATTCTCCCGAGAATGTCGCGGGACAGATAATTAAAATCATTGATTCCGAATCATCACCGCTTCGAAATCCCGTGGCCAGAGGAGCGGCTTTCGTTCTCGCGGCTAGAAAAATTCTTCCCGATCGTATATTTCTCAGGCTGACCGCTGGGAATTATAAGATATGAGCGGTAGTAATAAGAAGGAATGATTGAAATACGAAACGCCGGACCTGAAGGTCCGGCGTTTATCTGTCGTACGACGGGGTCTTTTACATTCCCTTGAAACAGCGATCGATATGGCTTTCGTCGAGATCGTGAATGTTCATCGCCCGAAAGGCTATCCAGATGGCGAATGTAACGATGAAAGAGACCGGAAGCGCGATGAAAATCGGGTCTATCATCGAAAGGTATGCAAGCGACGTCTCCTTGACAAGGGATGTTTTCCCCGTTAACAGCCTGCAGATCTGAAGGCTTGAGGATTCCTTCTCGTGTATGAAGAATATCCAGAAGGTACTCAGGCTGAAACCGGCGATCATGCCCCATTTAGCCGCGGCGCGGGGAAGGCTTTTAATATACAGTGCGCCGATATACGCGGGAAGAAAAGACGCGGCGCACAGACCGAAAAAAAGAGCGGTTCCCACGGCGATGATTGCCATGCTTACGTCAAGATGACGGGTAAGCCAGGCGAGCAGCGTGCTCAGTATAACGG
>CAZEAH010000065.1:0-9868 GCA_964510075.1 uncultured Leptospirales bacterium
CCCCACCGCGCTGGGCATGCGCCCTAGCAAGGCCGAGACCTCGGAACCGGCCTGGGAGAAACGGAATATATTATCGATGAAAAGGAGAACGTCCCTTCCCGAAAGATCGCGGAAATATTCGCACATGGTAAGGGCCGAAAGCGCGACCCTCAGACGGGCTCCGGGGGGCTCGTTCATCTGGCCGTAACAGAGGCACGCCTTGTTGATAACGCCCGATTCCTGCATCTCGAGCCAGAGGTCGTTGCCCTCGCGCGTGCGCTCCCCGACACCGGCGAACACCGAATAACCGCCATGCTGCTGTGCCACGTTGTTGATGAGCTCCATGATGACGACCGTCTTGCCGACGCCTGCGCCGCCGAAAAGTCCGGTTTTTCCACCCTTGATGTACGGCTCGAGCAGATCGATAACCTTGATTCCCGTTTCAAATATTTCGGACTTCGGCTCGAGCTGATCGAACTTCGGGGGATTCTGATGTATGGGGCGGCGTTCCTTCACCTGGACAGGACCTTTTTTGTCCACGGGTTCGCCGAGCAGGTTGAACACCCGTCCGAGGGTCTCTTCGCCCACCGGAACGGATATCGGCGCTCCTGTATCTATGACGCTGTCGCCCCTGCGGATACCGTCGGTTGCCGCGAGAGCGACCGCGCGCACCCGGTTGCCGCCGAGGTGCTGCTGGACTTCGCAGACGAGGTGCATTTTCTCGCCCATAACTTCGGTATCGATGGTAAGAGCGTTATAAATTTCCGGTAATTGCCCTTCCTGGAACTCGGCATCCAGAGTCGAACCGATTACCTGAACCACTTTGCCGACATTCTGACTCATAACGAACTCCTTTAATTAAAGATGATAACCCTGCGCACCGGACGTCTTCTTTATTCAAGCGCCGCCGCACCGCCAACGATCTCGGCGATTTCATTGGTGATCTTCGCCTGACGCACCCTGTTGTATCGGATGGTAAGCTCCCGCACCATTTCAGTCGCCGCGTCGGTTGCGTTTTTCATCGCGACGCGCCGTGCAAACTGCTCGGAGTAACCGGACTCCAGCAGGCTCGAGTAAATCTTGACTTTGATATACAACGGTAGAAGAGAAGAAAATATCTTGTATGGACTAGGCTCGAAAATATACTGAGTGTGGAACTCGGAAACGCTCTGCTCTACGTCTGTCCGATCCGGAGTAATCGGGAGTATCCTCTGTATGACGGGCTTCTGTGAAGAAGTAGAAACCACTCTGGTCGACGAGAGGTACACCTCATCGACCTCGCCGTTGAGGAACAGGCTGATAAGCTCCGCACCTACGGCCGACGCGTCGTTGAACGTGAGCTTGTCTTCCAGATTCTGGGCGAATTTAAAAATGGGCTCTTCTATAAACTTGAGGTATCCGTTCCCTTTCTTGCCAATAACGTACAGAAGCACTTCCTTTCCTTCCTCGACCGCAAGCTTGTTCTTGAACGCCAGCGTGTTTTCGATAACATTGGTATTGAAACCGCCGCAGAGTCCCCTGTTTCCGGTGATCATAAGGATGAGTATTCTTGTCGGATCCGCCCTCTCCTGCAGAAGGGGATCGACGACATCGTCAACCCCGGAATCCCGCAGGTGCGCGATAATCCGGTCGATCTTCTCGGAATACGGCTTGGACATCTGCAGCCGGGTCTGCATCTTCTTCATCTTGGCGGTGGAGACCATTTCCATCGTCTTTGTGATCTTCCGTGTGCTCGCCACTGATTTGATGCGCTTTCTAATTTCCCTTTGTGTCGCCACAGTCAGTTACCCTTGTCTGAAATATCGTTAACGCATCCTAGCGGACATCCGCATGAACACCGGAAAGGTAGCTTTCGGCGAAATCGGCGCACACTTTTCCGAATTTCTCCACGCTCTTCAGCTCGCCGGTCGACGATATCTCGTCCAGGAGCTCCGGGTGAGCCTCGTTCATGAACTTGATAAACTTCGCCTCGAAGTCGCGGACCTTTTCGACCGGGATTTTATCGAGATAGCCCTGAGTTCCGGCGAAGATAATCGCGACCTGCTCCGAAACGGCCATTGGATTGTACTGCCCCTGTTTCAGCACCTCCACAAGGCGCTGGCCGCGGTCGAGCTGCTTCTGGGTCGCCGCGTCGAGCTCCGTTCCGAGCTGTGCGAACGCCTCGAGTTCGCGGAACTGGGCGAGATCCAGTCGAAGAGAACCGGCATACTTTTTCATGGCCTTGATCTGGGCGTTCCCCCCCACGCGCGAGACTGAAATACCCACGTCGACAGCGGGACGAATACCGGCGGCGAAGAGGCTCGGTTGCAGGTATATCTGTCCGTCCGTAATTGAAATGACATTCGTGGGGATATACGCGGAAACCTCGCCTTCCTGGGTCTCGATGATCGGCAGAGCCGTAAGCGATCCCCCACCCCGGTCGTCGGAAAGCTTGGCCGCGCGCTCGAGCAAGCGCGAGTGGCAGTAGAAAATGTCGCCCGGATACGCCTCGCGTCCGGGAGGTCTGCGGAGAAGCAGGGAAAGCTGCCGGTACGCGTTCGCCTGTTTGGAAAGGTCGTCGTATATGCAGAGGGTGTCTTTCCCTTTTTCGTACATATAGAATTCGGCCATCGCGCATCCCGCATACGGTGCGATGTACTGCAGCGGCGCCGGGTCGGACGCGTTAGCGGAAACGACAATCGTATAATCCATCGCGCCGTATTTCTCGAGCGTCTCGACGACAGCGGCGACCGTCGAAGCCTTCTGGCCCACGGCAACGTATACACAATAACAGTTTTTTCCCTTCTGGTTGATGATCGTATCGATGGCGATGGTGGTCTTTCCGGTCTTACGGTCGCCGATGATCAGCTCGCGCTGTCCGCGGCCTATCGGCGTCATCGCGTCGATAGCCTTAATACCGGTTTGAAGCGGAACCTTGACCGGCTGCCTGTCCGCGATACCCGGAGCGAGGAATTCGACAGGACGCATCTTCGTGGTGGCTATCGGGCCCTTATTGTCCAGCGGAATGCCGAGAGGATTGATCACCCTGCCCAGCAGTTCATCGCCCACCGGAACGGCGAGGACCCTGTTTAGCCTCTTTACCGAATGGCCCTCTTCGATGGCGAGATAATCGCCGAGCACGACGGCCCCGATTGAATCTTCCTCGAGGTTGAAGACCAGGCCGTAGGCTCCGGTCTGGAACTCGAGCATTTCACCGGCCATCGCGTTCTCCAGGCCATAGATGCGCGCGATTCCGTCACCGACCTGAATGACGCGGCCTACTTCGCTGACATCCAGCTCAGATTTATATCCTTCAATCTCTTTCTTGATGATTGACTTGATTTCTTCTATTTTAATCTTCATAAGCCGCTTCGCTCCTGACTTTGCTTGATAATAATTTCTCTCTTATATTTCGAAGATCCTTGGCCAGGGACCCGTCTATAACCAGATCGCCAATTTTTATGACGATGCCTCCAATAATGGTCTCATCCACGACTTCTTCTATGATGATTTCCTTGTTGAACTTCTTTTCCAGGGCATCTTTGATCTTTTTGGCAGCTTCAGCGGTCAGGCTGGAGCTCGACACAACCTGGACCCTCTGCCGGTTGTTAAGCTCGTCGATCAGCTCGATCAGGGCCTCATGTATATCCTTTATCGATAGCTGGCGATTGTTATCAATTAGAGTTTTGAGAAAATTAACGCTTATTTCCGAAAGCTCCCCCTTGAATATCCGGTCCACAAAGGCTTTCTTGGAGTCCTTGGTCACCCCGGGCGCGCTGAAGAACAGTACCAGATCCCTGTCGTCCAGAAGCTTCGCTATGAATCCCAGCTCCTCTTCAAGCTGCGACAGAATTTTCCGTTCCTGCCCTATATCAAGCAACGCGCTTGCGTACACTCTCGCAACTTCATTAGCAGCCACTGTATCACCTGTACATTCGCAAAGTTGTTACGCTGAATATGATAAGGACAGTTCAGAGTTACTGAACTGTCCTTATTTTTGTCAGAGCTTCTTCAATGAAAGCCTTCTGGTCGTCCGGATTAAGGTTTTTCGCGATAACCTTGGACGCTATCTCCGTCGACAGCGCGACCACATCCGACTTCAACTCGGAGAGGGCCTTGTCCTTGGCCATCGAAATCTCCCTTTTAGCCCTTTCGATTACATCCTTGGCTTCGGCGTTTGCCTTCTCGAGGATGCTGTTTTTCAGGGCTTCGGCATCAGACCTGCCTTCGGCGATAATCTGAGCGGCCTCTTCCTTCGACTTGCCCATAAGATCCCTGTGCTGGGCCAGAAGCCTTTCGGTTTCGAGGCGATTCTTCTCTGCTGATTCAATATCACCCCTTACCTTTTCCGCACGCGCGTCGAGCGCTTCAACGATCGGCTTCCAGGCCGCTTTCCAGAGTATGAGCAGGAGCACCAGAAAGGTTATGATCGTCCACAGAAGAAGACCGGGATCGACTTTTAACAAACCTTCTTTCAGGACTTCCATGATACACTACCCGTTATTGGATTTTACCTTCTACTTGTGCGCTTCTTCAGCTACCGGGGCCTTCTCGACGGCGGTCGGTACGGCTATCGGAGCCTTGGTCGCGAGCATGAAGGTAACAACCAGGGCGAAGAAGGTGAAACCTTCGATAAGAGCGGCGGCGATGATCATCGCGGTCCTAAGGTCGCCGGAAAGCTCGGGCTGACGCGCCATACCTTCGAGAGCACCTGTGGCCAGTTTGCCTATACCAAGAGCAGCGCCGAACACGATCAGACCAGCACCAAAACCTGCCGCAAGGTACGAAAGACCTAAATATTCCATGAACTCCTCCTACGTGTTTGTGATATAAGGTGTTGCTTATTTAATTAAATTTTATTAAATAAAATTTAAGAGCCCCGACAACGATGCCGCACACATCAGTGGGCGGGATTGGACGAACCGATAAAGATGGCCGAGAGAGTCGAAAAAATATACGCCTGGATAAAAGCCACCAGGAGTTCGAGAAGGTAGATCATCAGGGAACCGGCGACGGACCCCACCCCGACCCAGTAACTCTGGAACATCATTACAAGATAGAGAAAGATTATTATAACGACATGCCCTGCAGTCATGTTCGCAAAAAGACGGACGGTGAGAGCAAAGGGTTTGATAAAAAGGCCGATGATTTCAATCGGGAACATGAGCGGGATGACAAACGCCGGAACCCCGTGGGGGACAAGCCCGGCCCAGTAACTGAAAGGTCCCTGCTTGACCATGCCGACACCGATCATGCCCAGAAGAGTCAGAATGGCGAGACCCGCGGTCACCGCGAGGTTGCCCGTTGCGGTAGACATGCCGGGAATCAGACCGACGAGATTACAGAAAAGCACAAAGAAGAAAACGCTGAGGAAGTACGGCATGGCCTTTTTAACATAATGGTGGTCGAAATTCGGCTCCACTATTTCATCGTGAACGAACGAAATAAGCACCTCCCAGAGATTGACCCATTTCGACGAAGAACCGTATTTTGCGTTTTTGATTTTCCGTGCGATGGGAACGAATACGACAAGACAGATAACCGCCGCGACCCAGAGCATCAGCACCCAGCGGGTGATGCGCATGTCGAATATTCCAAAAAGTTTGTTGCTGAGGTATTGCTCGTTGATTTTTCCGATAAAGCCGGTGGTAATGGTGTGGTCGGTGAGATGATGCATGACGATATCAAACATCGATTCGTCTTCGCCGCCGCCTGATGTGATGAATGAATTGATCGAGTGCAGTAAGTGAATCATAAGTCAGCCCACCTTAAAGAATTGTTAAGCAATGTGATCCATTGACAAAACTGCCGCTTACAGCCACTTGCGTCCTTTTTTCTTTTCTTCTTCCCTGTGCCCCTTAAGCCGTTTTTCTATCGCACTCAGTTCTTTTATCAGACTGTAAAACCCGATCAAAAGACCCAATACCGCCCCCGCTACAAGGAAGCCCGGGGTGGTCGAGTAGTAGACATCAAGCCTGTACCCCCCATAAACAAAAACAAGAATTGTTCCGGCAAGCTGAAGGCCTATGCTCGAGTAGGCCAGAACGCTTCTTGTTGTGTTTTTAGCGGGCAATACACCCTCTAACCACTCGATTTCACGTCTGATTGCAATACAAACACGCTACTCTTTTTTGTCAACAAAATATAACCGTTTTTTTTAAAAAAGTTCCTCAAACATGAAAAATTATACTACCAAATACCGTAAACATGAATTACTGATTTTCACCATGCGCATTCGTGGGCGCTCAATCATCTCGTATATCGAATCTCTATTTTGTTAATCCGTTGCCGCGCGCATGTCGATATAAGTTACAACGGCGGAAAGCGACGGAATCGCATTCAACGAGACTACATGAGCTTATACTTTACCCCAGGAAGAGCCCGCATGAAACTTTCGATCAAGTTGATGGAAATCGAGAAAGAGGTTATAGCGAGCTGTCCGGAGCTCGACGTCAACTGTTACGGCGTCAACAGGGGGGAGGCGATCAGGAGATTGAAGAACGTCCTTCAGTTCTATATAGACTCGGCCCAGGAATTCGGACTCGAAGTGGAGCGATTTGAGGCGATCTCCATCGACGGCGAACTGAGCCATGGACCGATCCTTACAGAAACCCTGCCCGCGTCGAAGTCAATAAATTGACTTTACCCTTATTTCTCTCCGTCTCCTTCGAGCTCCGAATCGACCACCGTAAAATGCCTGGAGGCCAGCATACCCTCCCTCCAGGCGCGAACGGCATCCGACTGCTTTCTGCTTTCGAGAACCTTCCTGATTCTTTCGCGTACCCTCTGGTAAGGTTCCACAACTTTCTCTTTTCTGCCACCCCTGTCGGCCATCGAGTAATAGCGTTCGTTCTTGTGGGCCTCATATTCCTCGATCATCTCGCGTTCGGTGACCGGACCCACCACCGCTCCTTTATGTCTGATATATTCGCGCGCGAGAATCGAGTCCCTTCGCTGGGTCGACTTTTTAACGTACTCCGGGTCCTTGTCGAGTCCCTTGCTAATCGCGTGCCGCTTGAGAAGCTCGGACTTAAAAAAATTCTCGGCCACATTTTTCCTGAAATCCGCGTTATCCGTGACTGCGGGGCCGTGCGGTCGGCGACCGGTATAAAGCGAAATCCTCCTGTCGAGATCAGCGACCGTAACGATCCGGTCGCCCAGCCGGAAAAGGACCTCCGCGGGCTTCCCGCCCGCCGCCTTTTCGAGGTTCCGCTCGACATCGGGAGCCGCCGCGAGCGCGTCGAGATATTCCCGCGACGCCCTGGAGTAAAACCTGTTCTTGATGCGCGCGGCCTGCATTTTGTCCTTAACGATTTTATCTATGTTGTTTGACCTGAGTTCCTTTTTATCAGTCACCTTGAGCACATAGACGCCCGCGGGGATCACCACCGGCGTCTTCGTATACTGCCCCTTCTGCAGAGAGAAAGCGGCCGCTGAAAACTCCGGCGGCATCATATCCGCAACGATGTATCCGATGTCACCTCCGTTTTTCTTGGAGAAATCATCGGAGTACTGTCGGGCGAGATCCTCGAATTTTTCCCCTTTTGCCAGCCGCGTTATGATCTCTACCGCCCGCGCGAACGCGACCTCGGACTCCTTTTTCAACTCCTGCTCCGACAGCCTTTCCCGCTTTCCTCCCGTTATTTTATAATCCTTTGTGCGAATGAATATCTGGCTTACCCGTGCCGCCGGCTCCTTGAAAGCGGTTTTCTCCTTTATCTCGCGGTTATACAACAGCTCCATCAGTTGTGATTCCGCGGCCATATCCGCGAACGCGAGGTACTCGCTGTTTTTATCGAACCCTTCCTTTACCGCTTCCTCAACCGCAAAGCGCTCGAATGCCATCAACTCCAGCTTGTTCTTCTGCTGACGGGGCGATTTGAGGATGGCATCGCGGGAAAGGCGCTTCATGTCCATCCAGTCGTAAAATTCGCCGCGCGTTATCCTTCCCCCGTCGTACGTGGCTACAACGTCATTCTTGCTCTTGCATGCGGTCAGGGCCAGCGCCGGCACAAGCATGACCGCCAGGATGGATCGATTCATTTTCCGCTCCTGCACCTGGAATTTTCACCCACGTGTGGTAGTATTACGGTTGAAGAATGTCAACAGGATTTTATGGAATCCTGACCTGCGCGACCGCCTTTCCGCCCGACCTATCGATGATCGCGGCACGCGCGGAAAGGTCCCGATAAATTGTATTGACAATTTTTCTTCACCGGAACCATAGTTTTGCCGGATACCATAAGAGTTCGTAAACGGGCGGGCTGCACTGCGCTGACATGAAGGACATCAAGACATATAATGAGAGAATTCGCAAAATCCTCACAAGCGAGGAACTGCGCGAATACGACAGGGACTCGTACAGCCTTATCGATTTCGGATACGAATACGTTGAAATGGGAGATTTCAAACGGGCGTTCCAGCTTTTCAGTCTCGGGGCGCGCGTCAACGGCTCCGACCCCGACATTTTAAACGGCCTGGGCATTTCACTCTGCGAGCTCGGCAGGTTCAAAGCGTCGCGGCTGGTGCTCGAAAAGGCGGCCGAACTGTATCCTGACGACGCCGTCACCCTTGCAAACCTTGCCGGCGTATACTGGGAGGAAGGAGAATTCGAGCGTGCAATCCACCACTATTCGCGCGCCATCGAGTTGGATCCCGTCATGACAGAGACCCACTTCAATCTTATCAACCTTTACTACGAAACAGGCGACCTTTTTATGGCCTATATCGCCTGCCTCAATCTACTCAAGATCGAGCCGGACAACCCGCAGGCGCTCGAGCTGCGCGACGACATCATATTAAACCTGGGATTGATGGTCTGCTGAGAAGAGGCGGGATCGACAGCACCCGCCCCCTTGCGACCGGACTTTATTTAACCGCTTTTTTAAGCTTCTCTGCGAAACCCGCAAGCGCCCCCATGTTTTTCATCATCGAGAGGGCGGCCCTGAGCTCGTCCTCCATATCGATCTTCCAGGAACCGTCTTCCTTCTTCATCTTATAGGTATACTCGAAGCCCTTCATATTCTCGACCGGGTGTTCCGTGTAACGAACCCTGACGCGCGCGGTATCGCCGTCGATTTTTTCCTCGATCACGTCCCACTTCGCGCCCGAAACGAATTTCTTGTCGGCCAGGGACTGCTCCCTGCTCGATTTCGGATTGAGCTTGTTCATCTCGTTGATAAGCTCGACCGTGGCCTTTGTGTAATATTTGTTGGCATCGTCGAAATTTTCCGAAGAGTATACCTTCTGCATCGCCTTGAGCACCTCGCTCGGCCCGCCGCCCCCGCCGCATGAAAGCGCCACGGCAAGAACCGCAGCAACAGCACCTATGAAAAACTTTCGCATATCGCCCTCCTTCATCGGATTTTCCGGCCGGACGCTCCGGCCGTTGTTCTCACTCCCAGAATTTCCTGTATGAAAGCGTTTCCTTGAGAGTATAAAAATCGCTTCCCCGCGGAACGTCGCGAAGGCGCGTTTTAAGCGACACCGGATCGATCAGTTCCCCGAAGGGAACAGCCTTGAGGTCGAAGTTGTCGGTAACCGACACCATTACCCCGAACTCATCCTGTCTGAAGAACTTGAACGCTCCGTATCCGAGCATGCTTCCGAGAACGACGTCGAAGCTGATTGGAGCCGCCGACCTGGTTTCGTAGCCGATCTGTTTGGGAATGATCTTCACATCCAGGCCGGTCTTTTCGCAGTAGATGCGCTTGGCCGCGTCCGCGAGTATCTTTCCGATCTGGGCCTCTCGATACAGGATGTTGCCGTGTTTGTCGGTTTCGTGCGGCCGCAGATTGTCGGGAAGCTTGTCCGCGAGCCCCTCGGATATGGCGATTATTCCGTAAGGCCTGCGGTTGTTCTCCCGCGCTATGATGGTATCGGCGATCCTCTCGGCGAGCCCCTCCACGTC